>JAJDOJ010000022.1 GCA_022340215.1 Gammaproteobacteria bacterium | reverse complement strand
ACGGCGGCTTTACGGATCTTTTCCGCCCTGACGGCGTTGGATTCGACTTGCAATGGGGCGGCATTGCGCATCGAATCCGCCTTGTCAGGACGAAAAATCCCTCGAAAATCCACTCGCCCAGATAAATGTCAACAGAGCCTAGACATCAGGGCTTGAAGTTTCTCAACTGTTTCTCTGCGGCTCGACGGTTCCCCTGTGTCGCGTAGACTGAGATGAAGCAGGGAATCGACACAGCCGAGCATGGCACAAGGCATGGCGCGCAGGAGTCCCGGTAAATCGGTTCTGGCTGCAGGCCAGTTGGGCTGCGTGCTTCGTTTAAATGACTTCTGACAGGTTGGAGCAATGCATTTCAAGTTACTGATCGCCCTTGTAGAGGACAGCAAGACCAGCGACATCCTGGTTGGTGCCAGGGATGCGGGCGCCACCGGCGCCACGGTTCTCAACCAGGCGAGAGGCGAGGGCCTGGTGAGGGCCAAGACCTTCTTCGGCATGAACCTGGAAACGCAGCGCGACATGCTGTTGTTTTTGGTCGAGGAACACCTGAGCAGGCAGATCCTGGAACATATCGCCGAGATCGGAGATTTCGACGAAACGCCGGGATCGGGGATCGTATTCCAGCTTGACGTGGAGGACGTCTTCGGCGTGACGCAGCAGATCCGCAGCCTGACGGATGTAGTGGAGGACAAACTGTGAGTGAAATGAAGAGAATCCCAGTCGAGGAGGTCATGTCCGACCGGTACGAGACCGTGGACCGCATGGTGACCGTGGTGGATGGCCTGCGAAAAATGAAACGAAAGAAGGCCGAGGCCCTGATCGTTGATCGTCGCCACGAGGACGATGAATACGGGATCGTGCTGTTTTCCGACATCGCCCGGAAGGTGCTGGCGAAGGATCGCGCCGCGGACCGTGTCAATATCTACGAGATCATGTCCAAGCCCGTCATCACGGTGAACAGTGATATGGACATACGCTACTGCGCCCGCCTGTTCGACAATTTCGGCCTGTCGTGTGCGCCGGTGGTAACAGATGGAAATCTGGTCGGGATCGTCAGCTACGCGGATATGGTTCTGCGAGGCTTCTGTGCGCAGTTGACGGAGGACGATTAGGCGATTGCCGGAAAATGACATACCAGATCGCGCCGGATTTTCGTTCGTCATCAAGACGCAACAACAGACGCATAGTCGAACTATGTCACTGGTGTTGCAACACAGAGGACGGACGAAAAGACAAGCAGGATGGTATGTTATTTGACAGAAATCGCCTTAGTAAGGCATGAAAAAGCCCGGCGGGGCCGGGCTAAATTTTGGAGAAATCTTGTTATTGTTTCCGGTTACTTGCGAGCACCCGGACCGTTTACCTCGAGACCGTTGCTCATGTAGGTATGAAAGTATTCGAGGGCACGATACTCTTCCCCCTGCAGCTTGAAGGGCTTGGCGCGAACCTGCTCGTTGCATCCCGCGTAACGTCGATGCAGTGTGCCGAGCCCCCCCCACTTGGAGCGATAGACGGGGAAATGGGTTGGCTGACCCAGGGCCGGACTCAGGAGGTCCGCCCGCACATAGCGGCCCGAGTAGTACACGTGACAATCGGCGCAAGCCATGTTGAGTTGCCCCCGCTTGGCGTAGAAAAAGTGCTTGCCCTTCTCGTACCAGTCCTCGGCGTCCTTGTTCGGGATCTCGACGTCGAACCTGCTGCCTCTGGAGGTGAATGCCATATAGGCGGAGATATCGGCGATTTCACCCTTGCCCAACCCAAGCGGCTCTTCCCCGTTCTTGGTGCGGCACTCGTTGATCGCCATCTCCAGCGTTACGACCTGGCTTGACGCCTCGTCGAAGTACGGGTAGTTCTGACGTACGTTCTTCCCGCCGTTGTCGAAGCAGTCCGCGTAGGTCTTCCCGTTTTTGAACGGCTTGTTGAAGAGTCCTTCTCCGTTCTCGATATTGATTTCGTAGGGCGGGAATTCCTCGATGGATTCCCACTGCTCCCGAGACGGCGGGTCGATTGAATACACGCCATTGATAAAGTCATCGAAGGGGGTATCCGGAAACTTACTCTTGAAGTAGGCCCGGAAGCTCTCCAGGTCTTCTTTGGGTGAGGCCAGCACAACCTGAGATCCCATAAGGGAGATCAGGAATGTGGCCGTGACGGTGGCAATAATGGCTTTCACTGAATCTCCTCCATCCTCGGAACTTTGATTTGGTGGGGCAACTGCGCCAAGGACCGGAAGTCCCGGCCCTTGCAGTGGTGCTGCAGCCTAACTTACCGATGCCTCGTCGCTGTCCTTTTCCCCTTTGTTGTCGGTCCAGGACACCGTGAGTTTGTCCCCTTTTTTGCCTGCATACTTGAATGACAGGTAGGGATTTTTAGATATGCTGCCACCCCAGTAGGCAGTCAGCTGTCGCTTGCCGTTCGAGTCCACGTCGACTTCCTGGATGAAATGTGCCGGAATCGGCTTCCCGGTCTTCTTGTCCTTGCGCAAGCCGGTTTCCATGGGATGGCTGATCAGCGCCTTGACGGTAACGACACCGCCGTCCTCTTTGGCGCGAACCTTGATTGAATTTGCCATGAGTGATTTTCCTCGAGAATGTATTCAGTTAAGGGAACTGTGATGATCGTCCGGGCACCAGGTCCGCCCAGTCGTTGCTCCGGGAGGTCCGACAATGACGGAACATCCGCTCCATCATTCGGGATTGCGCGCTCAACGCGCGGATCGCAGGTTTACGGCGCCCTAGCCGCCGCAACCACCGATGGTGACCTTGACTTCCTTCTTCGCGCTGTACAGCTTTCCATCGGCCTTGACGATCGCAAGCACGTTGGAGGTCTTGCCCATTTTGATGCGGGTGGAGATGAATGCCTCTGTCCCCTCACCGAGTTCAAAGGTCGAAGTCAGCGGGGTTGCATTCTGTTCGGCGATCAACGCGATCATCGATGCGCCGGCCATGCCGGTGCTCACGGTGATCGGGACCACCGCACCGTTCTCTGCGATGTCGGGGGCCTTGACGGTGATGTCGCTTGAAGCTTCGGTTTTGTCGCTGCCGACGGCGGCCGAAAGCGCGGCATCGACGGACTTGGCTTCGAAAGCGGACTGCGGCCATGCCGCCAGTATCGAGCGCGGGGTCAGCAAACCGGCTCCGACTGCAACGCCAACCGCTCCGGCAGCCAGGCTTCCCTTAAGGAATACTCTGCGTGTCTCATTCATCTGAATGTATCCTCCTGATCTCATGCTTAATCTGATGCTTAAAGTGTATAGATGAACTCGGTGATGGCATCGAGTTCATCGTCGCTGACGATCCCGTACTTAGCGAAAGGGGGCATGATCGTGTTCGGGTTGGCCTTGGTGGCATCCCCGATCTGAGCCTTGAGCTTGGCCTTGTCAGGAAATCTCGCCTTCATGGCAATGAGCGGCGGACCGATATTGCCTGGAAGCGTGCCTCCTTCGATAGCGTGGCAGGCAAGGCAGTTGCCTTTGCTTCTGTCGAAAGCCACCTCGCGACCCTTCTCGATGATGTCATCCTGGTTTGGCGCTGCCGCGACGCCCTGCGCGGTCAGGGCGATAGCGGCAAGCGTGACACTACCGAAAAGCGTGGCCGCAGATGCAGTCAGGGACAGGTGTTTGGCGGGTCTCCGCATTGTCTCCTCCTGATGGTTTATAGTGCCTTTATCAACTACAATGACTCGCTTCGGCGCCGACCTACCCCGATCGCGCATCTATGGTACGCCGAGTGGGGGTTTCTCTCCGTTCCTTGGTTATCGTGCCGTAGCACCCGGAACCACCGAAAAACAATCAGAAACGGCCGAGTATGCCAAACCCGGCAACACAGACCTAACCGGGGTCCGGACCTAGGGACAGTACGTCCAGAACCGACTACCAGATCACACAATCAGCCCCGGATAGATATCCGGCGCGTTGCTGCGTAGAATACCCGAGCGTAATCCAACTAAGGATACAGCTAAAAAAGCGTTTAGCAAGGGTGCTGGCGACCCCTGAAAGTAGGGCTGTTGCTATTTCTCCGCCAGTTCCTTCAGCTCTTTGCGTTCTGCACGAATCCGGGCCTGCGCAACGGGATTGATACCCTGACCCTGAAGCGCCAGTTCCAGTTGCTCCAGGGCCGCGCTGTAGTGGCCGTACTGCAGGTAGTAATCCGCCAGGGCCTCGTGACTGAGCCAGGGTTGTCCGGCCTGGGCGCCAGCTTCCGCCCGCAGTTTGTACAGTGCGGGGTTGCTGACGCGCTTGACGGGAATGGTATCAAGTACACGCAGGGCTTCGCCCCCCCGTTTCTGGTCCAGCAGGCTCTGGGCGAGATAGTAGACCACCGCTTCCTGGTTGGGGTAGATGTCATTAATGTCCTGCAGCAGTTCAACGGCCTGGGGCAGGCGCCAGCTCTTCATATACGCCTGTGCCAGGGCCAGCTGCAACCATAGGTTATCCGGGTCGGTCTGGAGCAGACGGTTCAGTATGGCGATGGCCTCGTCCGTGTCGCCGTTGCGAGTCAGTGCGATGGCATAGGCATAGGACTCGGTTCGGTCCAGTTCCTTCTTTCTGGCCTTGTCGATCAGCGCGGTCGGGGAGACGCCAAGGGCGACAAGTCTTGCCTTGGCGTATTGGAAGGTTTCCGTATCGTCCAGATATTGCCGCCTGCCCTGTGTGATGAGCTGTTCGGCCCGGTTGCGGGTGTCGCTGATCCGACTCAGGGTAACGGGATGGGTACTCAAGAACTCGAGCGTCGGTCCCGCGTTCAGCTGGTTGGCTTTCTGCAGCTTTTCGAAGAAGCTCGGCATGCCGTTGGGGTTGTAGCCGGCTGCGGTCAACAGTTGCATCCCTAACCGGTCGGCCTCGCGTTCGTTAGAGCGGGAAAACGCCAGTTGCGCCTGGGCGGATGCCGCAAGCGTACCCTGGATGCCCGCGGCCCCGAGGTTGGGGTCCAGCATGCCGGCGGCGATCGATGCCAGCACGCCCAGCGCGGTGGCGATGTTTATCGTGCCGGCATTGGCGTAGGTCCGCGCCATGTGGCGTTGTTCCACGTGCGCGATTTCGTGCGCAACAACGCCGGCCAGTTCGCTCTCGTTCGAGGCGCCCGTAAGGAGTCCGGTGTGTACCGCGATCACACCCCCCGGGGTGGCAAATGCGTTGATGCTGGGATCGTCGATCAGAAGGAAATGAAACTCGAGGTCGGAGTCCAGTCCTTCGGTGATCAGGCGAGTACCCAGGGACTGGATGTAGGTGTTCAGTTCCGGGTCTTCGACGATGGGGAATGAGTTCCTGATCTGGCCGAGAATGATCTTGCCGAGCTGCCGTTCCTCGGCTCGGCTCAGTACGGCACTGGCCGGATCCCCGATATCGGGAAGCACGATGTCCCGTTCCTCGGCGATCGGGTTTTCAGTCGCTGGCAAGCAGAACGCGAGCGACACGATGACAACCTTGAGCCAGCGCGAGATGTATCCGGAAGTCGGCATGGACTGTCAGGTGAATGTGTCCGGTCTGATCATAGGTCTTCATTGTGAAAATGGCCCAAACGGGGAATCCGCATCGAGGCCGGCTTCCCAGGGGGGGGGGCCGGACATGACATGGCGTCGGCGAGTCCGCACACCGGATGACCACGCGGCGCATAGCTACTGCGGCCCGCGGCTATTGGTCCGTGGCCGGTTGAAGCGACCTGACGCCCAGTCTCTTGAAAGCCACGATCGCTTGAAAGCATATTGCTGATCAACGTGTCACTGTAACCGCAGCATCGCTCGGCGTCGAGTCCGAGTCCGGTTCGGGTGGGAGACACACGTCGAGCGGTAGTCTTGACGGTGTACGGCCGTCGAACTCCATACGCGAGTTCAGGTGTACGAAGCACTCAAATGATTGTAAAATATTAACAATATCTAATATACTCAAGGGGTGCTTTTCAACATGGATCCGGTACGGGAAATCGATACCGCTACGCTCAAGCAGTGGATGGACGAGGGTCGAAATATCAGGCTCATCGACGTGCGTTCACCGATGGAAACCGGTCGCGGCCTGATCGCCGGATCGGAACTGTTGCCGCTGCATTTGCTGCCTTTGAAGATGATAGAGGTCGCCGAGGGGATCAGCGGCGACAATCCGGCCGTATTCGTGTGTCGAACCGGTGCCAGGTCTTTTCAGGCCGCGGCATTCCTGACCCAGCACGGATTCACCGACGTGTACAACCTGAAAGGTGGTGTGTTCGCGTGGGTTTCATCCGGAAATACGTTGGGCACTCCGAATTACTCCAACGCGGCCTGATGAGAAGCTAGGGTAAGTCCCTTCCCGATGACCGGTTCCCTTGCGTTTTGACAAGGCATCGAATATAAGTTCGTGCCCAACCGGAGTTTTCGGTAATACACTAATTTAAGGCAATAACATCAGTTAAGGAGTGGAACATGGCGGACTTTGACCAGGAACTGGACGCGACCGGGCTGAACTGTCCTTTGCCGATACTCAGGGCAAAGAAGGCTCTGGGCGGCATGGAATCGGGCCAGGTGCTTCATATCATTGCCACGGATCCCGGTTCAGTGAAGGATTTCGAGGCATTTTCAAAGCAGACTGGCAACGAGTTGATGGATTCTCGCGAGGAAGGTGGGAAATTCTATTTCCTGATGAAGAAGTCCTGAAGCGCACTTCCGGCGTGGTCCGGACCGCGCCGGTTGGATGGCGGACCATCAGCCACGTACCCGGTGTTGGCGGCGATCGTCCCGGCATTCTCCGTTTCTGCGAGTACGCCGGGGCCCGAACTGGCCAGCCTGGATTTCTGGTGATGCGGGCGATCGGGAAAAACCGTCGATGAGGTGAGAGGCATCGCGTACACCGATCGCGCGCAGACCGGGTGGCATGGCAGCCTCTGTGAATCAACGACACACCGATACTCACGCGGTGTTTTCCCGGGTACTACGAACCGCTCCAGGCCACGGACCGGGAGCCGGCACGAACCCCGCCTCCGTTACCTTTTCAACCAGGGGTCCGATGCCTGCATGGAGATTGGCGGCAGGTGTCCCGGAAGACCCCGCGTCTGGCGTTATGATGATTCGATGAGGCACATAGTATCCCTGCTGCTCGAGAATGAAGCAGGCGCGCTTTCGCGTGTCTCCGGGTTGTTCTCTGCCCGCGGCTACAATATCGAGTCACTGACCGTCGCAACCACCGATGATCCGTCGCTGTCTCGCATGACGGTTGTCACTAGCGGTAGCGAAGAGGTGATTTCCCAGATTGTCAAGCAACTCAACAAACTCGTCGATGTCGTGAAACTGATGGACATGACGGAGTTCGATCACATCGAGCGGGAAATGATGCTGCTGAAGGTGATTGCCCGTGGAGAGGATCGTGAGGAGATCAAGCGCCTGGCCGACATCTTTCGAGGACGTATCATCGACGTCGACGAGAAGACATACACGATCGAGCTGACGGGAACTGGCGCGAAGCTGGAGGCATTGATCCGGGCGCTGGGTTCCCGATCCATCCTTGAAGTGGTCCGTTCGGGTGTCATGGCGATCGCCAGGGGCGATGCCGTCCTGAAATACTAGGCATTTCCGGTCAACGGCACAGTGTGTCCCGTTGCCTGCCGGTAGCCCTGCCGTGGCCCCGGTTTCTGTCGTCATCCCGGATGAAGCAGATTCGCAGGATTTCCGTGACTCGGTAGTCCGCGGGAGCCTGCGCAAACAGCACTAAGGAGAATGGAGATGAATATCTACTATGACAAAGACGTCGACCTTTCGGTCATCCAGGAGCGCCGCGTCTCGATTATCGGCTATGGCTCCCAGGGCCATGCCCATGCGAACAATCTCAAGGAATCCGGGGTAGAGGTGACCGTCGGTCTGCGACCGGGATCTGCCTCCGAGGCCAAGGCGATCGGTGCCGGACTGACGGTCAAGTCCATCCCGGAGGCGGTGCGGGAGGCGGATTTGGTCATGGTCCTGGCGCCCGACGAGCATCAGGCCGCCCTCTACCGCGACGAGGTCGAGCCGAATATCGGACAAGGCGCCGCACTGGCGTTTGCCCATGGGTTCAATATCCACTTCCAGCAAATTGCACCGCGAGAGGATCTCGATGTGTTGATGGTGGCGCCTAAGGGCCCGGGGCATCTTGTCAGGTCGACCTATACCGAAGGGGGCGGCGTTCCAAGTCTGATCGCGGTCTACCGTGATGCTTCCGGTCAGGCGAAGGAGATTGCCCTGTCGTATGCGTCGGCCAACGGTGGAGGCCGTGCAGGCATCATCGAGACGACGTTCCGTGAGGAGACGGAGACTGACCTGTTCGGAGAGCAGGCGGTCCTGTGCGGCGGGGCTACCGCGCTGGTGCAGGCGGGCTTCGAGACGCTGGTAGAGGCGGGATACGCCCCCGAGATGGCGTACTTCGAGTGCCTGCACGAACTGAAGCTCATTGTCGACCTGATGTACGAGGGCGGCATCGCAAACATGCGTTACTCGATCTCGAATACGGCCGAGTATGGCGACATGACGCGCGGGCCCCGGGTCGTGAACGCCGGGACAAAAGCGGAGATGGGGCGAATCCTGAAGGAGATCCAGAACGGCGAGTTCGCGCGCGAGTTCATACTCGAGAACCAGTCTGGCGCGCCGGTACTCAAGGCGGGTCGCCGTCTGTCGGCGGAACACCCCATCGAGGAGGTCGGGTCGCGCCTGCGTGCAATGATGCCCTGGATCAGCGAACGCAGGATCGTGGATAAATCCAGGAATTGACAGACCCCGCCAACATGCCCTTCGCGCTGGCGGCCGGTCCATCCCCGTTCGCTGCTGCGTTGCGCTGGCATCAGCGGTCTATACCCGTCGCGGACAGGTTTTCACGAGAAAGTGCGTGTCATATTCGTTTCGTGGCAAGGCGCGATGACGCGTAATAGCCGCTCTATTGCAAGGAATCGCAACGCCGCCACGGGACGAAGAGGGCGTGCGAATGCCGGGGAAACCTGTCCGTGACGGGTATATATCCGTTGTGCCCCGGGGCGAGGGTAGAAGCGATCTGATGGCGGAACAGCAAGAAAACGGCGGTGCCCGCAGGGGGATCTATCTGCTGCCGAACCTTTTCACAACTGCCGCGATGTTCGCGGGGTTTTATGCGATCGTCGCAGCGATGGGGGGGCGCTTCGAAGCCGCGGCTGTCGCCGTGTACGTTGCCATGCTGCTCGATGGCGTGGACGGCAGGATCGCGAGGTGGACCAACACCTCCAGCGAGTTCGGCGCGCAGTACGATTCCCTGTCGGATATGGTGTCCTTCGGGCTGGCGCCCGCCCTTGTCCTGTACGAATGGGCGCTGGTTTACATGAACAGTGTTGGCTGGGGCTGGGCCAAACTGGGCTGGCTGGCGGCGTTTTTCTACACGGCGGCCGCGGCGTTGCGGCTGGCGCGGTTCAACACCCTGTCCGGTGTGTCCGACAAGCGATACTTCCAGGGTCTGCCGAGCCCTTCTGCCGCGGCCTTGACCACGGGGATGGTATGGGTCTGGCACGACCTGGGCATTCCGGGGGAAGACGGCAGGGTTCTGGCATTCCTGCTCGTCATCGCCGCTGGCAGCCTGATGGTGAGCCGGTTCAGCTACTACAGCTTCAAGGACTTCCATCCGCGACACCGCGTTTCGTTTCTCGCGGTCCTGGCCATCGTCCTGGCGTTCATGTTCACCGCCATGGACCCACCCAAGGTCCTGTTCACCGGGTTCGCCGTCTACGCGCTGTCGGGTCCGGTGCTGTATCTGCTGCGCCTGCGCAGGTGCAGACCCAAGACATCCACGCCGAGCAAGTGATGGAGAATCCTTGGCAATTGGGTGACAAGGGCCTATATTAAACCAATGCTCCATTTCGCGTTCAGGGTTGTCCATTTCCCGTTGCCGTCCCCGTGCGGCAAACGCTTCTCGTCGTTCCCCGGTGCTTCAGAACTGCTGTCCGTCCTTCGACTGCCGCACTAGCGGCACATATTCGCCTGGCGAGGCTTTACGCACAGCATTCAATCCCATTCAGAATCGGTCGCACCGGCAACTTTCCCGTGTGCGGCCCTCAGGACAAGCAGAGGACCGACATGACGGCAAAAGAGCAGTTGATCATTTTCGATACGACCTTGAGGGACGGGGAGCAGAGTCCCGGGGCGTCGATGACTCGGGATGAGAAGATTCGCATCGCGCGTTCGCTGGAGCGGATGCAGGTGGATGTGATCGAGGCAGGATTTCCCATCGCCAGTCCGGGGGACTTCGAGTCCGTCAAGGCGGTGGCGGAGACGGTTCGTGAGAGCACGGTATGCGGGCTCGCCCGGGCGCTGGACAAGGATATCGATCGAGCCGGCGAGGCGCTGGCAAACGCCGAGCGCGCGCGGATACACACGTTCATCGCCACGTCTGCGATCCACATGAAATCCAAGCTGCGCATGACCCCGGACCAGGTCGTCGATCAGGCGGTCTCCGCAGTCAAGCGGGCGCGCCGGTACACGGACAACATCGAGTTCTCGCCGGAAGATGCCGGGCGATCGGAACCCGATTTCCTGTGCCGGGTCATCGAGAGCGTGGTCGATGCAGGGGCCACGACGATCAATATCCCCGACACGGTCGGGTACAACATTCCGCAGCAGTTCGGCGAACTGGTCGCCCAGTTGATCGAGCGCGTACCCAACTCGGACAAGGCGGTCTTCTCGGTGCACTGCCACAACGATCTCGGTCTCGCGGTGGCCAACTCGCTGTCCGCGGTTCTCAACGGCGCGAGACAGGTCGAGTGTACGATCAACGGGCTCGGCGAGCGGGCCGGGAACGCCTCGCTGGAGGAGATCGTAATGACCGTCCGCACGCGCCAGGATGTCTTTCCCTGCGATACGCGAATCGATACGACGCAGATCGTGCCGACCTCACGACTGGTCTCGACGGTCACCGGGTTTGCGGTTCAGCCCAACAAAGCGATCGTCGGTGCGAACGCATTCGCCCACGAATCCGGAATCCATCAGGACGGGGTGCTGAAGTCGCGCGAGACCTACGAGATCATGCGCGCCCAGGACGTCGGCTGGCTGGAGAACCGAATCGTGCTGGGCAAGCATTCAGGGCGGAACGCGTTTCGCGCCAGGCTGGCGGAGATCGGTATAGAGCTCTCCTCTGAGCAGGAGCTGAACGATGCGTTTGCCAGGTTCAAGGTTCTCGCGGACAAGAAGCACGATATCTACGATGAGGACCTTCAGACGCTGGTGTCGGAGACCGAGTCGGCGACCTACGAGGACCTCTACCGGCTGGTTTCCCTGAAGGTGTGTTCGGAGACTGGTGAGGTCCCGTATGCGATCGTCACCCTATCCGCCGAGGGCGACGAGACCAGCGGTGAATCCAAGGGCAGCGGTCCGGTGGATGCGGCATTCAAGGCAGTCGAGTCGATCGTCGACAGCCGGGCGTCGTTGCAGATCTATTCCGTCAACGCCATCACCGGGGGCACGGATGCGCAGGGCGAGGTGACGGTCCGCCTGGAGAAGGGCGGGCGTATCGTCAACGGGCAGGGGGCCGATACCGATATCGTCATCGCCTCGGCGAAGGCCTATCTCAACGCCCTGAACAAGCTTGCGCAACGGGTGCGGCGGGCCCATCCCCAGATTGAGCATATCTGAGGCCGCCGCCATGAGAATCGTGTACACGGGGTGTGCGGGTATGGCGGGCCGTGGCATTGGGGATCGATAAGGTGTCGGCGCCGGAACCCGATCTCCGCCAACTCGCCTACCTCGAGGCCCTTGGGGTCCCGGTCTGGGTGCGCAGGAAACCGGGAGATGTTTCGGCAGCTACACCCCCGCGGGAGGTGGTTCGACCGCCAGGTGCGCCGGAACATGGGAGTGCCGCGACGCTCCCGCCGTCGGACCCGGTGCTTCGGGCGCCAGGCGAACCGACCGTCGAATCGATGGACTGGGACGATCTGCAGCGGACGGTTCCGTCCTGCACCCTCTGTGCCCTGCATCGTACCCGCAAGCGGACGGTGTTCGGTACCGGGAACCGCGAGGCGCGATGGCTGTTCATCGGGGAGGCGCCCGGCGCCGACGAGGACCGTCAGGGAGAGCCGTTCGTCGGTCGTGCGGGCCAGCTTCTGACCAACATGATCCGGGCGCTGGGTTATCGGCGCGAGGCGGTCTATATCGCGAACATCCTCAAGTGCCGCCCCCCCGGTAACCGGGACCCAGCGCCGGAAGAGTCTCTCAGGTGCCGACCCTATCTGCGGCGGCAGATCGCGCTGTTGTCCCCCGGGATTATCGTGACACTGGGACGCGTGGCCTCCCAGAACCTCCTGCAGACCGATCGACCGATCTCGCAACTGCGCGGCAGGCCGCATCAGTACGAGGAGACCGGGATTCCCGTCGTGGTGACCTACCATCCGGCGTATCTGCTGCGCAGCCCGACCGAAAAGCGTAAGGCCTGGGAGGATCTGCGAATGGCGCGCTCGCTGCTGCTGGCGAAGGTCTGAGCAGCGGGTTTCCGGTGTCCGAACTGTACAGGCGAGATGATGCCCCGTGAACGACAGAACGGGAGAAAACGTTCGGTGAGCGCCGCCGTCAGGGCCCCGGACTTCATCATTCGTGCGATGCGCCCGGTGGATCTGCGGGCAATCCTGGAGATCGAGTCCCGCGCCTATGCGCATCCCTGGACGGAAGGGATCTTCAGGGACTGCATGCGGTGGGGATACTCCGGCCTGGTATGCCACTCGGGGAAAGAGATCCTGGCCTACGGCATTTTGTCTCTCGGGGCCGGCGAGTGCCACATCCTGAACCTCTGCGTCCGTCCGGATCGACACGGCCAAGGCATTGGCCGTACGCTGCTGCGCCGGCTGCTGAGCGTCGCGCGTCTCCAGGGCGCCGATACGGTGTTCCTGGAGGTCAGGGAATCGAACGAACCGGCGATCGGCCTGTATCTGTCAGAAGGTTTCTGCGAGATCGGCCGGCGACGCGGTTACTACCCCTCGGTAACCGGACGCGAGGACGCACTGGTGTTCGCGCGTGTCCTCTAGCGTTGTCCGCTGTGGTGGGTGCGAAGCTGCCTGCGCCACCCGCTTCGGGGAGCGCCGCGATTCCGGCCGGTGCGATGCGGCGGGTATAATCCCCGGTTTGCCATTTCGATAGAACGGATATGTCCACCCACACCGAAGAAACGGGGAAACGGCGTAGCTTCGCCATCATCTCTCATCCTGATGCGGGGAAAACCACCCTGACCGAGAAACTTTTGCTCTACGGTGGGGCCATCCAGCTCGCGGGTACCGTCAAGGGACGCAAGGCGTCGCGACATGCGACCTCGGACTGGATGGCGCTGGAAAAGCAGCGCGGCATATCCGTGACCAGTTCCGTGATGCAGTTTCCGTATCATGAGCGGATCGTCAATCTTCTCGATACGCCCGGTCACGAAGATTTTTCCGAGGACACCTACCGCACGTTGACGGCGGTCGATTCGGCCCTGATGGTGATCGATGCCGCCAAGGGGGTCGAGGCGCGTACCGTGAAACTGATGGAGGTGTGCCGGCTGCGGGACACGCCCATCATGACCTTCATCAACAAGCTGGATCGGGAGGGCCGCGAATCGATCGAACTGCTTGATGAGATCGAGTCGGTCCTAGACATTCAGTGCGCGCCGGTGACCTGGCCAATCGGGATGGGCAAGCGGTTCCGGGGGGTATTCCATATTGCCGACGATCGCGTCCATCTGTTCAAACCGGCGCACGGCGGACGGGTCCAGGAGGGGGAGGTCATCGACGGGTTGGGCAATCCCCGACTGGACGAGGTCCTCGGTCCGCAGGCCGGGGAGTTGCGCGAGGAGATCGAACTGGTAAGGGGGGCGAGTCACGAGTTCGTCCTCGACGATTATCTCGCGGGGCGGCAGACACCCGTGTTCTTCGGCTCGGCAATCAACAATTTCGGTGTTCGGGAACTGCTCGACCGGTTCGTGGTTGATGCGCCGGCGCCGTTGAAGGGAAACACGCGCAGCCGGGACGTGGATCCGCACGAGCCCCGCTTCACCGGATTCGTGTTCAAGATCCAGGCGAACATGGACCCGCAGCACAGAGACCGTATCGCCTTCGTGCGGATCTGCTCGGGGTCGTTTCGCAAGGGAATGAAACTGCGGCATGTCCGCATCGCCCGCGACGTCAAGGTGTCGGACGCGCTAACCTTCATGGCCTCCGACCGCGAACACGTTGATACGGCATACCCCGGGGACATCATCGGACTGCACAACCACGGCACCATCCGCATCGGAGACACCTTTACCGAAGGCGAAGAACTCGCCTTCACAGGAATCCCGAATTTCGCGCCCGAATTGTTCCGCCGCGCCCAGCTCAGGGACCCGCTGAAGCTCAAGGCGTTGCAGAAGGGGCTGATCCAGCTCTGCGAGGAAGGCGCCACGCAGTTGTTTCGGCCCCTGATCGGTAACGATCTGATTCTGGGAGCCGTGGGCGTGCTGCAGTTCGATGTGGTCGCCCACCGGTTGCAGTCCGAGTACAACGCCGACTGCTTCTTCGAGCCCGTCAATGTCAACGCGGCGCGCTGGATTCTTTGCGAAGACGCGGAGATGCTGCAGCGTTTCAGAGACAAGGCGGCGGCGCACCTCGCGCTCGATCACGCGGGGGATCTGGTCTATATCGCCCCGACGCGCATCAACCTGCAGATGACCGAGGAGAAGTGGCCGGAGATCCGGTTTCAGGAGACGCGTGAACACGGGCTCTATGCATAGCGGGGGGTCGATCGTGTCGCGTCCGCCGTGCAGCAGTGGGTAGACAGCGGCGAAGCCTAACCCCGGAACGACGCGATGGGCTTGTCGGGTGACCAATGCGATGAGGGATTCATCGCCTTCTCCCCGAGGATGGAGCCGGGATCCGCCAAGTTTACGGAGTGTATAGGCTAGAATACAAATTACGCGCAGATAACAAGGGCCGTCATGAACGACCTGAAATCCGCTTTCTCACATTATTTTGAGGTAGTTCCAGCAGCGACACCGGAGCTGCTGGACGAGGTATTTCGCCTGCGCTACCAGGTCTACTGCCACGAGATCCATTTGCCGGATTTCGAGGAATGGCGCTACCCCGACGGCAGGGAGCGTGACGAGTTCGATCCGCACTCCGTTCATTGCATGTTGCGTCACCGGCCGACCCTGGCGGTGGCTGGCGCGGTTCGTCTTGTGCTGCCCAACCCCGAAGATGCCGCGCTTCCGTTTCCCCTGGAGGAATTTGCCGGGAACCGGATCGACGTCGATCTGATGAGAGACCTGCCGCGCGAAACCACGGCGGAAATCTCGCGATTGATTCTGAGCGCCCGGTTTCGCCAGCGCAAGGACGAGAGATCCTCCCGCTTCGGTAACGATCTAAACATCAGGGAAGGACGAGGGCGAGAGGGTCGTCCGACCTTTCCTCATCCGGTCCTGGGCCTGATGGCGGCCGCGCTCCGGTTGACCGCCGAACGAAACGTCACTCACTGGCTGGCGGGGATGGAGCCCGGTCTGAATCGCCTGCTGTCCCGGTTTGGGCTGGATCTCTTGCCGATCGGTCCGGTTGTGGAATATCACGGCAAGCGCAGGCCCTACCTGGGCGTGGTCTCGGATATCAATGCGAAGGCCTATCACAAACACAGGGATATCTGGGATCTGCTTACGGAGGGCGGTCGACTGTATCCGCCGCCGGAGAACTGACCGCGTGAACCCGGTTCGACCTGCCCGGCAATCCCTCCCGACGGCTGCCCGACAGGGTATCTGTTCTCTGGTGATCTGTGTGCTTTGCGGCATCGTAGGGCCGGGGTTTGCCCAGGAGGTCGTTGTAAACCCCGACATCTCCGTAACGACGCTTGACGTAAACACGTTGCGGTCAATCTTCGGCATGCGTCAGTCGACGTGGCCCGACGGCTCCCCGATTCGTGTCTACGTGCTGGACGACGGGTCCGACATCCACGGCCACTTTGCCAAGAACAAGCTGAATATTTTTCCATACCAACTCGAGCAGGCGTGGGACCGGCTCGTGTTCTCCGGTACGGGCCAGGCCCCGTCCAGGGTGAAAACCCTGGACGAAATGCACGAACGGGTCGCCGCCACGCCGGGCGCGATCGGATACCTTCCGAAAGACTGGATCGACAACGAGGTTGCGGTCGTCAGGGTGGACAAGCCATGAGGGGAGCCTGTTCGTCATGGCTGGCCGGCAGAGGGGGGCCGGGCGCGGTATTTCGGTCGGAGAAGGGTTCGGTCCCCGGGAATGGGCTGCGGGTTCTGTCCCCTGCCGGCGTCGTGTTGGCGCTACTTGCAATGACCGCGACCACGGTATCCCGGGCGGAGAACCCCCTGCCGGAAAACTTCCAGATCCACGTGTTTGCCGCCCAGAACGCGGTCATCACCTCGGCAAACAATCTGTTCGGCGATACGGACCACCACGTCTCATTCGACTTTCGGGAGTTCGGCCTCAACGGGTCGTGGCGTCCGCGGAACGATATCCTGCTGGCCGGGCAGGGGACGTATCGCCTGGCGGGCAACACCGACGACGGCAGCGTGCGGCTCGACTACGGATTGATCGACTACTCGCCATTCTCGACCCCTGAGTACAAGGTAGGCGTGCGGGGGGGACGGCTCCTCAATCCCCTGGGTTTTTACAACGAGACGCGCGATGTGGCGTTCACGCGTCCCAGTATCCTTCTGCCCCAGTCCATCTACTTCGACCGGACCCGGGACCTCGCGCTCTCGGCCGACGGTGGGCAGCTCTACGGCGATTATTATTCGAAATGGGGCGATTTCTACCTCCAGGCGGGCGTCGGTTATCCCAGGGCAGGGGCTACGGGAGTGGAGGGCGCGCTGCTCGGTTCTGATCACCCCGGCGAGCTCGTAGGCGATCTCTCCTTTCTGGGAAGGCTTCTTTACGAGCGCGACGGCGGGCGCTTGCGGCTCGCCGTCTCCGGGGCACTGGAAAAGCAGCATTACGAACCGGGTGGACCGTCTGATCCCCTGCCCGCGGGAGATATCACGTTTTTTCCGATCATCTTTTCCGCGCAGTACAACGCGGAGAAATGGAGTCTGACCAGCGAGTTCGGTCCCCGGGGATTTACCAGGGACGGATTCGGCGGATCCTCCGCAACCACGATAGGGGAGAGCGCCTATGTCGAGGGGTTGTACCGGTTCACCCCGAAGTGGGAGGCCTTCCTGCGCTATGACGTACTGTTCACCGACGGCGGCGATCGTGACGGTAAGGAGTTCGAGGCGCAGACGGGAGTGCCGAATTTCTATCGCTTCGCCAAAGACATGACGGCCGGCGCCACCTGGCGATTCAATCGCTGGCTCCTGGCGAGGGCGGAATATCACTATGTCAACGGTACCGCATGGTTGCCGCTCGAAGACAATCCGAATCCTGCCGATATCGAACAGTACTGGTCGATATTCGCTTTACAGATTGCGCTCAGGTACTGATAAACTCTGGCTGGTTCGGTCAAGGATCGGCCTCGACTGCGGCGCGATGGGGCGCCCCAAACTCATCCCCCTCCGGCAGGTTGCTGGCGGCGGAGCGGATGTCCAGGAGCCTGTCGGGTTTAGGCGATTTCTGTCAAATGACATACCATCCTGCTTGTCTTTTCGTCCGTCCTCTGTGTTGTGACAACAGTGACATAGATCCACTATGCGCCTGTTGTCGCGCCTTGATGACGAACGAAAATCCGGCGCAATCTGGTATG
>JAJDOJ010000021.1 GCA_022340215.1 Gammaproteobacteria bacterium | reverse complement strand
GGGGAGAGGCGCGTTCGAGCCGATCCTGGTTCAACTGCTGGACGATGGAACTTGCCGCGCAGGCCGGGAAGGGCAAGCTCTTGCGTCAGAACCTGTATGAAGTCGTCCCTGGCGATGCGATCAAGTCGTCGGAGAGCTACGAGTTTCAGGCAGCTATCGCAGCGACCGACGATATCGACGCGGTCAACGAGGAGTTGCCTTTTGCGGTCGTGAGTCCGGATGCGCCGGCGCCGGAGGTCGAATAATCACCAAACTGTGTCGCGGGGTCGGTGGTAGGGTCGAGGACTGGCGCGGTGGCCCGTAGGGCATCCCTTGGCTGTATCCGGGGTTTCCCCCTTCGTGCCCGTGTAGGGACGTCCGTGGCTCCGTCTCCAGCCCCCGCCACCTCGCACGCAGCATGCGGATTTCCCGCACTACGCGCTCCTGCACACTTCTCGTCAAGAGTTATGAGACCTTCCGGCTGGAGCAACTTTCGGTGATGACACGAGGTATCGCACGCGGTAGTCATCGTATAGTCCGAGAGCCTCGTGCAGCCACTGCCTACTCCACCGCTTCCAGCCGAAGCCTCGACGCAATCGGGCTCGCGCCAGGTGGCGCCGTATCTTCTTTTCCACCCAGTTTCGGATGAACGACAAGCACCGACTCGAGTGCCCCACCGAGAAGTAGTTTACCCAGCCCCGCAGGATCGGATTGATCTCTGCGACCAATGCCTGGGTTGGCTGGGATCTGTAGCGACCGAACCACACCTTGAGTTTCCGCAACAACGCCGTGCGCTTCTTCAGCAGTGGCGTACGCAACGGCATCCACCGCCCCGCACGACTCCGCACTCGGCGAAACTCAAATCCGAGGAATCCGAAGCTCTCTCCGCTCCTCAGGTCCACCCGCCGGCTCTTCTCCTCGTTTACCTCCACTTGCAGTTTGGCCAACTCCTCCCGAAGCCGCTGCTCCACCGCCTCGCGAAGCCACCGATGCCGCGGATGGGAATCCACCAAGATCACCAGATCGTCGGCACACCGAGCGTACTCGACCGCTGTCCAGCGACCATAACGCGTGACCTCCTTTGCTCGCTCCAGCATCCTGTCCACCTCGTTGAGGTACAGGTTGCTGAGCAAAGGGGAAATCACACCGCCCTGGGGAACTCCCCGCTTCCCAGATGCTCTCAGAATCATCTTGAGCAAGTGCATCACGTCATCGTCCTTCACTCGCTTCGCCACCTTCTCTAACACGATGTGATGTCGCACCGTGTCGAAGTAGCAGCGGAGATCAAGATCGATGACATCGGTCTTGCCCTGGATGATCGCATCCGAGACACGTTGAACCGCGCCATGCGGCGACCTCTTGGGCCGGTAGCCATACGACCCCGGCTGAAAGTCCGCCTCGAAGATCGGTTCCAGGATGAGCTTGAGTGCTCCCTGGACCACCCGGTCCCGGATAGCAGGAATCGAGAGCACGCGGACCTTATCGCCGCCGTCCTTCGGGATTCCTACCTTCCGAACCCGCAGGGGGCGGTACGTGCGCTCGCTAAGCTCCTTCCGGAGCTGCTCGACGAACTGTTCCACGCCTGACGCCTCGATCGCCTCGAACGTTACCCCGTCAATTCCAGGGGCTCCTTTGTTCTTCTTGGCCAGCCGATACGCCTCATAGAGCGTTTCCGTCTTGCACGCGTGCACGTACAGACCCCAAAAGCGCCAAGACGGTTCAGCCTTCGCCTTGACGTATATCCTTCGTCTCAGGTCCTGCAGGTCCCCGGGTGTTTTTATCATTTCACCCCTGCCTTCCTTGTTGACGAAGGAGTTGTGTGCAGCAGGGTCCCTTCGCTCCACGGGCGTTACCCCGCTTCATTGCTACTACGGGCCCGGCCGCCACCGTCTCGTCTTCGACCGACTTCCCGGGGTCTCCGGTTATACGGCCGATTCTGCTCCGCCGATTTCTCGATGGGACGAGGACGGCTTCTCCAGTTGCTCGGCATGTCCTTGTCACCGTGCTGCCCCTACCACCCCGCCGGAGTGACTCGTCGCGGCAGTCAGATTGCAACCAGTCATGCTGCCTTCGCCCGAAGACAGAGGGCTCGGCCTCCGGAACCTATTTCTGACGAGGCCACCTATGGGTTCACTTGCGTTACGGCCCGGTAACTCGCTCACCGTCCCGAAGACGGCTTTGTCAGCCAGCTTCACCAGATTCGTTTCCTCCACTGATGTGACCCAAGCTACGGGGCTTCTGACTCTTGCCCCGGTGGGACTTACCCCCACTGAACATGCCAGCCTTTGCTGGACGCACTGCCTCCCGAAAAGTCCGTCCGCGCTGATTCTAAACGAGTTTCTCCCCGTCGCGGCCCGCCTGGGCAAGCTCCGCTAGAATCCCCGGTTTCCAGCCTCAACCGAGGGACCGCATGCTTCCGCTCGATCTCATCCGGGCCATTCTTCGAGTTCTTCTCGCTAACCGAGCCGCGCTGATCGCGGAAAACCTGGCTCTTCGCCAGCAATTGGCCGTCGTCAACCATGCCGCCAAACGGCCCCGCCTCCGTCGGCGAGACCGCATCTTCTGGGTCTGGCTTTCCAAGTTGTGGCGTGGCTGGCGATCCGCGCTTGTCGTCGTCCAGCCGGACACGGTCGTGCGCTGGCACCGACGAGGTTTCCGATTGTACTGGCGATGGAAGTCGAGGAGGAATGGCCGACCGAAGATCGAAACCGAGGTTCGCGCGTTGATCCGGCGCGTCTCTCGGGAGAACCCGCTGTGGGGGGCACCGCGCATCCGGGCCGAGCTGGCCCTGCTTGGTCATGATGTCGCCGAATCCACAATCGCCAAGTACATGGTTTGCAACCGGCCCGGCCGGCCGCCGTCGCAGACGTGGAGATCGTTCCTCGCGAACCACATGGACTGCACCGCGGCCTGCGACTTCTTCGTCGTGCCGACGGTCACCTTTCGGCTGCTCTACTGCTTCGTCATCCTCGCGCACGAACGAAGACGCATCCTCCACTTCA
The DNA here is from genome assembly GCA_022340215.1 of Gammaproteobacteria bacterium. Classification (NCBI taxonomy): domain Bacteria; kingdom Pseudomonadati; phylum Pseudomonadota; class Gammaproteobacteria; species Gammaproteobacteria bacterium. The sequence continues at coordinate 753 of JAJDOJ010000021.1, read as the reverse complement.
ACGTCACGGATCACCCTACGGCGCAGTGGGCCGCCCAGCAGATCGTCGAGGCCTTCCCGGCGGACGGCAGCGAGCCCAGATACCTGCTCCGTGATCGAGACGGGATCTATGGCGACTACTTCCGGCATCGACTCAAGAACATGGGCATCGATGAAGTGCTCATCGCGCCGAGATCGCCCTGGCAGAATCCCTTTGCGGAGCGCGTGATCGGCTCCTTCCGTCGAGAGTGCGTCGACCACTTGGTCGTGCTGAGCGAATCGCACCTCAGACGGATCCTCCGGGCGTATGTCACCTACTACAACGGCTCCCGTTGTCACGGCTCATTGGCTGGCAACTCACCGCTGGGACGCGAAGTTGAGCCGCCACCAGCAGGCCGGGTGACAGCGATTCCCCACGTCGGCGGACTGCACCACCGGTACACTCGCGCTGCTTGACTGACAGCGTCCCCGCGTGGATCTTGATTCGCAGGCGACGCTCGAAGTGCGCGCGTCTCCCCTGCGGCTCTGCAGGCTGACCTCGTTCGCGGCCCTGAACCCTCGCCAAATCTCACGTTGCACCTGTCCGTGACCGTAACTCCCCGATCGCGATGCAGCAACTCAGCTCGATCCTGGCCTCGGATGGGTTTTTCGGGAGGGACAAGGATCTGCCACGGCTGAAGGACGACGGCCATCGGTCGATCATGCATACTTCCCGAGACAATTGACAGCTATCCGCGAGCGCCGCAACCGCGTAGAATTGCCCAGGAGGTGTGCC
>JAJDOJ010000020.1 GCA_022340215.1 Gammaproteobacteria bacterium | reverse complement strand
CGCGTTTCCAGCCCTGGAAGCGGGGGGAGCCTTTCGATCCCGCGGCGCTCGAGGCCGATATGCTCCGCTTGCGTAAGTTCTACTTCGATCGCGGATTCCTATCCGCCACGGCCAGCGTGGAGTCCGTTACCCAAGACCCCGCGAGTCTCAGGCGTACACCATCGTCATCAAGATCGACCAGGGACCGGTCACGGAAATAGGGTCAGGTCTTGTCTCTTGCCTTTTCCGTCAGGTTCGCACGCATATTGTAGCCTCCACTTTTAAGGGCTTCGAAAATCGCAGTGTGTCCACAAATTCATCTGAACCCAGATAGATCTGATGCTTGAGCACTTCCCAGGGGGAAGGCTGATTCTTCCCGTCGGCAACAAACTGTCGGTACGCGGTCTGAGCTTCTTGCTTGCTTTCGGCGAAAGCGGCCAGTATCCAGTCGGTCTCCAGCCAATTGGGCGCTACGGTCATTCCTGCCGTAGCCCGAAAGTTACTCCAGGGCCAATTCCGTGCCGTGCGTACGATGCGGGCGCGAACGGGATTGAGAACGACGTAGCGAGATAACTCCAACAGATAAGCGTCTTTTTGCACCAATATGGCCTTGTATCGACCTTGATAGACGTGGCCTACCCGATTGTGGGTCCGGTTGAATCGCTGGGTATAGACGCCGTTCAATTGACGCATGCCTTTGGAGAGGTTGCTGTCGGGAGTTTCGACGAGGAGGTGCCAGTGGTTCCCCATTTGACAGTAGGCGTGGACTATCCAGTTGAAGCGCTCGCAGACTTGTTCCAAGACCTCCAACCAAAGTTCCCGATCGTCATCGCCCAGGAATATATCGTCTCGCCCGTCCCCGCGGGATGTGACGTGGTAAAGGGCTCCGGCAAACTCTATACGTAGCGGTCTGGCCATGGAGGCATGTCTACTCGACCCGCAGTCACGGAACAAGACCTGACCCCTTTTCCTTCTCATGAATGAATAAATATAGCTGAAGTTTCCCGATTTTCTCATGCGACGAGCCGCATGAATGTTGAGAGCAGAGATTTTCTTTCGGGTTTGGTGACTTCTGGGCAACCGATATCAAAACCCTGTTTTGCGATGGTGTCGGCGATCGATCTGCGCACGTCCGCATCGGTAAACGGTTCCGGGATGCGCCGCCACAGGGAATGCCAGATACGTTGCCATTGAATCTTTGGCGAGGCCATGAAGGTGTAGAAGCGCCGTTGCGTCATCGACAGACCGAACAGGCTCTGCATCGAGTCAAGGTACTTGAGTATTAGAATACACTAATATTTGCGCACATTAATGGATTCTAATATTGAACCGTGAAACTTCAGTGGGTAATATTCTGGCGCTCAATGGTTGCGGACTAGGTGCAGGTCCCTTCGCCGTATCCGATCCCATGTCTCCACGCAAAAGAACCGCAAACCGATCATAGACTCCAGCAGCGCTTCCGGAACACACTCCCCGAACTTGTAATCCTCTCGCACCTCATCGGTGACGGGAGGGACAAGATCGTCCGCTTCATCGATCAGCTCGCGGATACCCGCCACGTTCGGCTCGATCCTTCGCTGCCCTTTGATGTGAACGGCGAAATTGTCATACCCAAGCTTCCCTCTGGTTCGCGCCAGCCGGGCCGCAATCGCACTATTCAGGACCCCGCCCCCGAAGGTCCACCACGATGCCCCGTTCTCGTCCCAAACGAGGGTCGTCTTTCCGGTTTCGGCCCACGCGTACTCCGAGAGGACCGCATCGCGTTCGTCCTTTGCACGCCTTGACAGGGACACCGCGGGGACCGAACCTGCAAGCACCTTGAGTACCGCCTGGCTCAGTTCATACGACCACGGTTGGCCGGCACTCAACCAGCGGGATCTGCCCGGTTCGGTGCTCGGTTCGACGAATGCCCGACGGCGCTTCCAGTCCAGATGCTTCACCCGCCAGAAACGGCCCGCAAGAGACAGCGAGATCGTTTCTTCGCGCTTGATCTGAAAGGTCAACTGGTGAACTGCACCGAGTTCCGTCCGACCGTGGTAAACGGTAAAAAGCGGTGGGGTATCGAACACCGAAAACAACGGCAGGTAGTGCCGCTTCCCGAACTGTTCTTCTCCCGCGGACCCGATCGACAGGATCCCCTGGTCCTGGAACAGGTACCCCTGATCCAGCATGTGCTCGACGAGTTGTTCGCTCTCGGTCCGCGTCAGCCGTGCGGCCTGAAACACGCCCCGCAGCCAATCATGCCAGGTATGGCGACCGACACCCCCCTCCTGAAGACACAGCGCCATGACCTGCTGGGCAAGCACCGGAAAGGGTTTTCGTGGTGGCGTCACTGGCTCCACATAACCCGTCGACCAAAGCTCGAGGAGCCCGAGCGTTCGAATGAAGGCCTCGTGGGAGGTCGCCAGAAACAAACAGTTTCGCCGTGACCCGCTGCGTCGCCCGGTTCGACCCAATCGTTGCAGGAAGGCCGCGACGGTCGATGGCGCGTCGATCTGGATGACCCGGTCCAGATCTCCGACATCGATCCCGAGTTCGAGGGTACTGGTGGCGACGATGACGCAGTTGCGGGCCTCGACGAACGCCGCCTCGGCGCGCCGGCGTTCGTCGACGGCAAGCGAGCTGTGCGACACAAAGGTCTGGACGCCGTGCGAGCGCAGCTCCCCGGCCAATGATTCGACCTGCGAGCGGCTGTCGCAGAAGATCAGGCGCTTCTCACCACGATGCAGTCTCGAGACGACGATCGCCGCGTTGCGCAAGGTCCCCACATAGTCCACCGCCACATCGGACTGCATCGAGGCCCCCCCGCCCGGGGCGACGACGACACCGGGGGAGACCCCGCCGGCCTTCAACCACCCGAGCAGGGTTTCCGGGTTTCCCACCGTCGCGGACAGGCCGATGCGCTGCAGGTCTTTTTCCGCGAGGCGGTTGATTCGATCCAGCACCGCGAGCAGGTGCCATCCGCGATCGTCTCCGGCAAAGGCATGGATCTCGTCGACCACCACCGCCTGGATGTTCGCGAACAGGCTGGCCTGATCCGTACGGCGGGAAACCAGCATGACCTCGAGGGACTCCGGGGTGGCCAGCAGGATGTCCGGGGGATCCTTCAGGATCCGGTTTCGATCGCCCGGGCCGACGTCACCGTGCCAGATGCCGACGCGCCGGCCGGTCCACTGCGCATATCGACGGAGCCGATGCTCGAGGTTGTTCAGCAGCGCCTTGATCGGACAGACGTAGAGGATGCTGATGGGCTCCCAGCTCTCGCCGAGCAGGCGCGAGAGCAAGGGAAACAGCGCGGCTTCGGTCTTCCCCCCCGCGGTCGGGGCGATGAGCAATGCACTGCTGCCCGTCAGTATGGGCTCGATGGCCTCCTCTTGCAGGGGCCTCAGCGTCCGCCAGGCCAGCGTGTTGACGATGTGATGCTGGATCGCGGGATGCAGGGAATCGAACGCACTCACAAGTCCAGCTCGATCTCATCGACGTTCGATGCCCCGCGGGCATTGCGTTCGACCTCGGTCAGCTCCGTGTCGCTGACCGTCAGCGCGTAGTGTCGTCGCGGGTCGAAATCCGGGAATTGATCGATCCGGTCCAGAATGTCCGCAACCAGTTTTTTCAGGAATACGCGTGGGGCGACACCGACCTTTCCCCCCAGCTCACCCGTGACGGCCTGCGCCAGATCGTTCAGGTAGGGATCGTCCGCCAGCTCCAGTACGCGTTCGGCGTTGGCGCAGTGGCTGGCGTAGATGTCGCGCACCGTCGCGCCCACCTCGTTCAGCCTCTCCAGGTCAAAGCCCGACAAGCGGATCTGCACGGCCCTGGGGTTATCGAAGCGGGCGTCCGTCGTAAAGTCCACGTGGAACCGCTGCGCAAGCGGAGGCAACCGCTGGACCCCGTTGGGCCCGTCGAAGAATGCCGGTGTCCCGGTCACGAGGAGATACAGTCCGGGATAGCGTCCGGCCTCGACCTCGTCCATGAACTGCCGCAAGGCGTTCAAACCCTTGTCTCGGACGTCGCCGCGCACCCGCTGCAGGGTTTCCACCTCGTCCAGGACCAGCACCAATCCGGATTGACCGGAATCGCGCAGCACGGTCAACAGGCCGCTCAGAAAACTCATGGCGCCGAAATGGTCGATGTCGCCCTTGATCCCGGCCTTGCGTTTGATTCGCGCCGCCACATTCGGCAGTCCGGAGAGCCAGGCAAGGAGTCCGTCGGCGGTCTCCGAGTCGCCCTCGGCCAGGGCCTCGCGATACCCTCGCAGACAGGCCGCGAAGGCGGGCGCCTGTCGCGTCACCTGCTCCAGCCGGCGTTCCATCAGGCGGTTCGTGTGCTCGAGCAGTTCGGCCTCATCGGCCATGCCGGTCTGCAGCACCTCCTCTTCCAGGGTGTAAAACCAGCCGTCGACGATGGACCGCAGGGCCCCGAGCCGCGTGCCGGTCGTCGAGAGATTCTCGACCAGGCGGCGGTACACCGTCTCCAGGCGATGCAGGGGGGTCTCGGTTTCCGAGATCTGCACCTCGGAGGAGGCAAAGCCGCCGCGTCTGGCCATCTCCTGCAGCCACCGGGCGAAGAACGTCTTGCCACTCCCGTACTCGCCCCGAACCGCCTTGAGGACGCCTCGCCCACCGCGCACGGCACCCAGTTCGGCCTCCAGTGCCGGGCGTAAACCCTCCAGACCCACCGCCAGCAGATCGAGACTCGCCGAGGGCACCGTTCCGCGCCGCAGGGCGTCCAGCAGTTCGTCGCGGCGTTGCGGGCTGATGGAGACCCTGCTCATTCGCCGAGCTGAAACTGCTTCCTGAGCAGTTCGATGTCCAGCAACACCGTGTCGGTCGCCTCCTCGACGAATAGCACCTGATAGCCATCGACGTTCAGCAGACGTTGCAGACCCGCGAGGATACCCGGTAGCCGGAACTCCGGCGCCTGGATCGCCTGGGCGAGGATCCGCTTGGGCACGCGACAACGACGGGCCTCCAGCGCGACCAGCACCTCCCGCACCCGTTTCGACGGCGGCGCAAGACGCCCGGCGAGCCGCCTTTGAGCCTCGAACGCTTCGGAGTCGATCAGTTGCCCGATCCAGGCCGATGCCGGAGGCTCCGCCTCTGGCTCGAGCGTCTCGAACAGACTCGCCTGCCTCTTTGCTGCTTGCGGCGTCTTTTTCCTGCGCGGCTTCTCGTCCGCGACGGGGGCCGACGCCAACCACCACTCCGGGACAGACTCTGCCAGTGGTTGCCAGCCATCGAGTTCCTGGCCGATGCTGAGAAAGACCCCGACGGGGACGACAACCTCCTGCAGCGTGGCGCCACCGTGATAGCCGTTCTTCTTCTGACAGTAGCGCGTCGCCTCGCCGCGGAGCAGCACAACGCGATCGGTTCCCGTGGCCGCCCGAATCCTGGGACCCTCGAACGCCATTTCCTGCTCGGACAGGGGTTCGTCGAAGGTCCGCCACCGCGCTTCGGCCCCGCCGGTGAGTCGCTTTCCATCCGCTTCCAGGACGTGTCCATGGTCCGAGGTCAATATCACGGCCCTGCCCGAGACGCGGGCCTCGTGAAGTATGGCGTCGAACACCCGGAACGAATCGACAGACCACGAGAGCCGCAACTGCTCTGACTTGGCGAGGTGATCGTCCACCGCATTGATCACCACGCCGACGACCCGTTGCTCCGGATCGCCGATACGGCCTCTGACCGCGGGCGACAGGCCCTGAGCCGCCGGTTCCGTCAGATCCCCCTTGTGGAACAACACCGGCGGCTTCGCTGACTTCGAAGCTACGCGCAATGCGGCGTGGCTCGCGAATCCCGCCTTCTCGGTCGCACCGGACCCCGCGGCGACCCTGCCCGTCAGCAATGCCGTGCGGGAAAACGCGGTGATGGTGGGCAGGACGGCCAACAGGCCAGCGCGCCCGGCGCCGCCGGTCGAATCGGCCCAGCGCGCCCACCCCCGGTGCCGCAGGTCCTCGCCGAGTTCCTCGAAGACGCCGCCGTCCATCCCGTCGATCACGACGACGAGTACGGGCTGCCTCGCGGCAACGACGCCGGCGACCTCGTCCAGGAACTGCTCGATCGGCAGGAAACCCTTCTCCGGCTTCGGCGATCTGCTCCAGTCACGGAGTTGTCCGGCAAAGCGCTTGTTCTGCCGCTCCCGAAGGTCTCTGACGCGCCGGTAGAGTTGCCCGAACGCCTCGGCAAGCGCCTCGACCGGATCTCCGCCCAGAAGGCTGCGCCTGGCCCAGTCCACGAACGCGCCATCGCCAAGATGGGACCCGACCGCGCCCGCGAGCGTCCGCGTCGTCTCGGGCAGCGGGCTTCCCAGCCTGCGCGCCAGTTTCAAGGCCATGTCCAGGCGTCGCACGCGCTCGGGATTTCTGTCGCACTCCGCATGCCGGCGCACCGCATCGAACGCCGCCTCGATCTCCCCGGGCTCGCCCTGCTTGCCCAGGTAACGCGTCACCGCCTCGCCGAAGGTCGAGAGCCGCTGCTGGAACCCTGAGCGGAAGACGGTACTCAGACCCGCGAAACGCTTGGCCTTCAGGTCCGCCAGGAGTCCCTCGGCGCGTTCGACCCACAGCCGCCGTTCGTCGGGCGGCAGGCCGTCCCACACACCCCTGGCCGCCTCATGCCATGCCCGCCCCCGATCGGCGGTCAGCGTACGCCCCCCCACGAAGGGTTCCAGCCTTGCGATGGCTTGAGACAGCGCCGCGCTACGGCGTCCTTCACCGCAGAACAGCACCTCGCAGACCAGCCCGATGGGCAACAGGTTCTCACCCCGCCCGGCCTCGATCGTCGCCGCGAACAGCACCCCCAGACTCCCGGCCGAGTCGGCCAGGCGGTCTCGCAGGTTCGAGCGCAGCGGCTCGGCAAGCGCCGCATATCGCGAGACGCGCTCCGCCTCGACGCTCCAACGGAGCAGGTCGCCCGCATCGGGCCTTCCGGTGGCGAACCCGAGGTAGTGGCTCAGCAGCGCCCGCCAGGCGGTGTCCGCATCCAGCCAAGCGCCGGCCACGGGAGAGAACCCCCCTTCGGGTCTCGCCGCCAACAGGGCGTCCGCCAACCATCCCTGCATGGGAAGTCGGGGATCGATCCGAATCGCACCGAAGACCTCGCGCACCATCTCCCAGCGGTCGATGCGTACGAGCCGTCGCCCGGCCAGGCGCGCCAGTACGTCCAGACCGAGCGCCTGTTCCGACAACGGCGTCAACAGGACCAGCCCGTCCGCATCCCCGAGGTCGGCCAGCCGCTCGCTGACTTCCAGTCGGGATCGACAGAAGGCCACGGCTACGGCCTCCCCATCGATCGCGATCTCCTCCCCACCGGTCCACCCGCCGGGCGTATGGATCCCGACGATACGCTCCCCGGGGCGATGCCTTCGGATCGCGGTGACCTGGGTCGCGACCTGCTCGGGTGTGGGATTCAGCGCCATGGTTCGCCCGGATTACTCCGCCCGGTATACCTTCCAGTCGATCTCCAGGGTCGCGTCGGTCCGGCCGGCCAGATCGGCCTCGATCTCCGCGAAGACCTCGCGGGCCGCGCTCGCCTGGACCGTCTTTCGTCCTTGTTTCGCCAGCTTGCGACCGGGCCTGGCCGCCTCGGGCGACGGTTCGGGCTTGGCTGGCGGGTGTGCGGCGGTCGCGGCCTCCCCGAGCAGGGAGATCGCCTCGGACTGCGCCTGCTTGAGTGTCGAGGCGAGCGACGACACATGTTCGTCATGGGTCAGGGCGTTGGTGACCAGGCTCGTGAGGGTCCCGGCCCGCTCCTGGTAGGGTTCGCCAAGCGCGCCGATCTTCTCGAACAGGACCCATTGCGCGTTCTGGAGCGCATCGGCCATCAGCCGCGCCTTCTTGACAACCTCGCCCATGGCCGTGCCGGAGGTCTCGATGGTGGCGGCCGCGAGGGCGTCGATGACCGCATCCCCCTCGCTCGCCTGAATGCCGGACAGCAGGGCCGAGGACGCCTCGACCGTCCTGAGCCGATCGGCCCGGGCCACCGGGTTGCCGATTGCCCTCAGGCGGGTCTGCAGTTCGCCCCGCAGGCGGTCCACCTCGCTGCGACAGTCCCTGGCCACCCTCGCCACCTCGTCGACGAGCCTCGCGACGTTCTGCGCATTCAGCAGGGGAGATACCGCGACACCGAGGATGGCCCCTGCACGTTCGACGGCCTCCGTCCAGCGCGCCTCGCCGGGGAGCCGCTGCTCGCGCAGCTCCATCGCGTCGTCCAGGGTTTCCAGTTGCGGATCGGCCGGCCCGCCGTGCAGGTAGAAGCTGCGAGCGGTCTGCAGGGCGAAGCCGAGGATGATCAGGTTCTGGATGTCTCGCGCGAGCCCGCGCCGTTCGGGCCTCTCGATCCACTGCCGGAGGCGCCGGACGGTGAGCTCCTTCACCCCGTCCTGCGCTTTCTTCTGCAGGAACTCGCGCTTCCACTCGTCACGCAGCACGAAATGCGTCTCGCCCATGTCGCCCAGCCGGAGCGGCACCGCGATGTGGCGCACCTCTTCCCGGTGGGGTTTTTCCACCTCCACCCGCCCGTCCCGGGTCTGGGCGGCCCGTTGCACGACGTTCAGGACGCGGCGCAGGCCAGCGCGCTTCACCTCCCCCTCGAACCTCGGGTGATCGGGATACTGCGCCTCCAGTGCCTGGGCGAACAGATGCTCCAGACAGTCTTTGAATCCCGCCCCCACCGGCGGCTGGAGCTTCAGATGTGGGTTCAGCGACAGGAAGTGTTCGTCGAGATCGTGCGAGGTGTCGATGGCCTTCTCGTCGATCCTGCTGATCCCGTAGGCCGCCATCAGGTGGTTCCTGACCCGCTGTCGCATCTGGTCGCGCTGGTTGACCAGCAGGATGCGGGCCTGATCGCGCTCGGTCTGCGACAGGTGTCCGCCGAACTCATTGAGACGATTGCCCGCCAGCACCTGATCGAGCAGGACCAGCCGGCCCAGGTCCTCCACGGCCTTCGGCGTCAGGAAGGAGGGTATCCAGACCAGGGTGTCCGTGGCGTCCCCGCTGGCCTGGAACTCCTGCACCCTCGCCACATCGTCCCTTGGCGAGTATCCGGGCTGATCGAACGGAAAGTCGATCACGAACCGCCAGATGTGGTCCAGGGACTTGAGGTTGTCGAGCGGCAGCTCCCTGATATTGCGGAACAGCAGTTCGCAGCTTCGTTTGCTGCCGCGCCACACCATGTCGTAGCGCGGCGGGAGCAGGTCCCCCTCCGCGGTAGGGATATGCAGGGTCTCGTAGAGGATGTGCTTGACCTTCTGGACGCGGTTGCCGTAGTTGTCCAGGAGCCTGGCGTTCTCGAGCACGCCCTCGGTGTCGACGCCCACGATCTGGAGCGACACCACCGGGTTGGCGCCGTCGTCGGAGACCTTGATCTCGCCGACCCGGCCCGCCCATTGCCGGCACTTCACCAGCACCATCTGGCTTTCCTGACCGGGAATCGGCGATCGTACCGACCCGTGGTTCAGCGCGGCCAGCCTCGCGGGCGTCAATCCCCGCAGCACCTCCACGCCCTCGGCCAGGGCGGACAGCAACAGGGTCTTCAGCAATCGGTCGTCGTTGCGAAAGCGCTTGACCAGGGATTCGTCCGCAATCGCGCCCGAGTCGATGTCCTCCTGCGTCACGCCGAGCTCGTCTTCGAGCATGGGCAGGAGTTTCTGGCGGTAGAGCTTGCGCGCGTCGTCGAAGCGCGCGCGCATCGCCTGGGTGAACGGCTCGTCGCCCTCGGAGATCACATCGAACAGATCGCCGACGGGCACGATGTCCCCCAGGGTCATGACATCCCGGTTGTCGACCAGCAGTTGCAGCATGAGCTTGAGGGCGGTGCGCTCGCGCTGCAGTAGCGACGAGACCGCGACCAGGGTCTCCACCAGCGCGGGGCTGAAGGGGTACACCTGACGGAACATGCCGCGGTCTCCCTCGCGGGTCAGGAGCGTGGCCATCACCTCCTCGCGCACGCTCGCGGTGCGCTCGAACGCCTCGTCCAGGGCCCGGGCGGCCGCCCCGGATCGGGGACGCAGCAGACGCTTCTCGACGATGGCGGGAAGATTCCGGTCCTCCAGCGTGATCTCGTCGAAGCGCGCCTCCCACCAGTTGAGGACGTCCGCGAAGCCGAGCTGCTCGGCGCCGGGGATATGCTCGCCGACCAGTTCGCGAAGGTCCCGCTGCCGCGCGACGAAACTGACGATGGGGATGGGTCTCTCCGCGGTCATGGCCTCGACCAGCTTGGCGACCTTCTGACCTTCGCGGTTGACGAACTCCAGATCCGCGGCGTGGCTGGCGAGCCACAGGATCAGCTCGTCGAGAAACAGCACCAGCGCGTCGTAGCCAAGGCCCTGCGCATGGCGGGACATCACGGCCAACCCCTCGTCCAGCGACACGAAGCCCTCCCTGCCGTCGGCCGCCACCCCCCGGGCCGACTCGAAGAAGGCATCGATCAGGTCCCCGACCAGCCGGGTCCGGTCCTCCGATCCCGGCGTGGCGTCGAGCGCGGATTCGAAGCTCGCCGCATCCCAGCCCGCGCCGAGGCTCCCCCAGCCTTCGTCCGCATCGTCCCCCGCGCCGAGCTGCTTGAAGAAGGCCTCGTCACCCATGTTCCGGCGGATACGCCGGGCGTCCTCGAACAGCGTTTCGGCGCGGTAGAACCCCGGTGTCGGCGCCTGCGGGTGGACCCGGCGGACGTAGTCCGCGTAATGGCCCAGGATCGCGGACTCCATGCTGGTCGCGCCGATCATGTGATAGGGCACGACCAGAAACCTGCGGCGCTCCGTCCAGGCGTTGTTGCGCGCCACCACGTCCGCCAGCTCGGGGATCGAGCGCGCCGCCGGGTTGCGCTGAAGCAGCAGCGTCAGGACCGCCATGAAGTGGCTCTTGCCGCTGCCGAAGCTCCCGTGGAGATAGGCCCCCTTGCTCGAATCCGATTCCACGGCGCTGCGGATCAGCGACAGCGCCTGCTCGAAGCAGACGACCAGTTGCGGCGTCACCACGTAGTTGCGAAGCGTCTCGTCGGGGCGGTTCACCCCCTCGGTGAGCCGCAGGACGAAGTCGCCCTGGTGAACGCGCTCGGGGATCTCGAAAATCTCGGCAATCGAGGTCATAGGCCTACCGTCACCTGGAAGTTATTCTTGAATCGCCGCGCCCTCGGGGGCCAACGGGCTCCCACCCTCTGTCTTACGTAATACGCCGGCGCCGTCGCCGGCGGGGCACCGCGGGCGGTTCCCATTCGTTCAAGTCGTCTTGCGTAAGCCCCTGCTTGTTTAGTTCGGATCTCAGATAGGTCTCGAAGAAGTCGCCCATGCGCTCGTTGTAGTCCGGGTCGATGTCGTTGTGCCATTGCTTGAGCCAGGGCACGAGCTCCCCGAGTCCCGCGAGCAGCGGGGTCAGCCGTTCGGGAGACCAGCCTTCGCGTTCCACCACCTCAGTGTAGTAGCTCGCCAGCGCCCGGGCCTGCTGGAGAGGATCCCAGCCCGCCCAGCCGACCAGGAGCGAGGGGTCGTTCTCGCGTGAACAATGCGGGTAACTCACGAAGCGTTCCTTGGGCACGTCGAGCGCGCCGCGCAGGCGCCAGAACGTGCCATCGAGAAAATCGGCCGAGCGGTATTTCGGCGGCGGCACGATGTCGCCAACCTCCGCATGCCTGCGCCGGCGCTGTTCGGACTCGAGCCGTTTGGAATATTCCTCGTCCGTCTCGCCCTCGATGCGGGTCAGTTCCGCCTCGACCCGGGCGTCGATGGCGTCTTCCTGACGTTGCAGCGCCCAGGTCCGCTCCCAGGACTCGCGCTTGCGCCGTCCCGAAGGCTTGTAGCGCAGCGCGGGCAGAAACGGCACGGCCTCGCGCTCGACCAGTTCGGCGACCAGGCCGGCGGCGTCGAACCCCGGGTGGCCCACGTAGCGCTCCGCGACCCGCAGGAATTCGGTGTCGGTCTGCGCGCGTTCGGCCAGCGTTCGCGCGGACTGCAGTCGCGGTTCGGGCCAGTAGCGCGTCCCTTCCAGGCGGTCCAGCAGCCAGCCGCGCAGGGCCCGCTTCTCCTGCGCCTCCCAGGTCTCCAGGTTCCAGCGCCGCTTGTACTCCGGTTTCTCGATCAAACCGATGTAGCGGTCGGCCTCGATCAGGGCGATGCGGCGCGCCACGATCTCCCGGTAGTCTTGCGGCCAGTCGCCGGGGATCTCCGTGACGGACTCGGAACCGTGGCGCTCGAACCAGGTGGTCTCG
>JAJDOJ010000019.1 GCA_022340215.1 Gammaproteobacteria bacterium | reverse complement strand
CAGGATCTCGACGCGCAGGTCCCTGCCGGTTAGCGCCGCGACGAAGGAACCGACCAGCGTGCCCGCGAGCATGTAGACCAGGAAATCGTCCAGCGGATTGGCCTGATCTGCGAAGTATTTCGCGAAATACTCGCTTTTCGCAGTCAATTCCGGGGAGATCAGACCCTGCATCCAGGCCGCGACACGCGTGAGTCCGCCGCTGATTCCAATGCCGCGCCCGGAAATGACGAAGGTGAGGATCATGAGTAGACCGAGAGTAACCCCACCCATGAAGGGCGCCCAGCAGTAGCGCTCCTCAGAAGGTTTCATAGACATGTGGTTGCACCCCCAGGCGCGGTGGAATGGCACACCGGCGCATCACCCGCTCGTATTTTCCGCCGAATCATCATGAAAACCACGCAACTTTGTTCCGGTCGTGATCAAACTATCGGAGTTTTCGGAATTGTGGCATATACCGGCCCGGAAGTCCCCGGACGGGAAGGAATCGGTACCGCAAGGGACGGCCGCCCACTGATGGGACTGGCGCTAGTGTAGAACACCTGACCCGGACCGTGCAGTAATTAAATGCCACTAGATATTATATAATTAAATTGAATAATACCAGCTAGCTCCCGTTTCTCGCCTGTCCCCAGGGGCGACGGCGTTCGCTCACTGGTCTCCTAGACCGTCTCGGTAGGTCAAACCAGGTATTGGCTCGAGTACAATCCGGCTCATCACCCTTCCGCGATCGCTTTCCCGCATGCACCTACCCCTTCGTCGCTCCGTGACCTCGCTTGCCCTCGGACTGTTGCTGCTCGCCGTGTTTCTGCTCGTCGTCCTCGTTTCTCCGGGCCCGTTCGCTTCTCTGGTTCAACCGGTCCGAAACCTGCTGGTCGATGGCGTGACCTCGGCGGTGTCACTGGCCTTCAACGGCCGTCTGACTATCGGCGAGCTGACCGGTTCTTTGCTCTCGGCACCAAGGTTGCGGCACCTCGAGCTGCGCGATGCCACCGGCGCATCCGTCCTGACCATCGAGGAAGTCCGGCTCGAGTACGACCTCACAGACGTTTTCGCTGGCAGGATTCACGTCCAGTTGGTCGAGATATTCGACCCCTGGGCGCGTCTGGAGCAGGATGAGGATGGACGACTGAACATCGTTGCCATCTTCTCCAGCGGAAACACCAGATCGGCAGATTTAAGCAGTGGTCTGCCCGTGGCGATCGCGTTTGACGAAGTGGTCCTGCGCGACGGACATGCCGAACTGTCGCTCACGGCGTTACCCGGCGTCCGGGAGGTCACCGGGCTTTCCGCCACGCTGCGCGGCGACCTCAGACAGGCGGCCTACCGGCTTGAACTCGACCGACTCCAGGGGCACGCCCTGCCCGCGGACGTGAGCGTCCTCGACCTGCGGGGTGCGGTCTCGCTGGCCGACGGCAGCCTGCGTCTCGACGACTGGCTGCTGGTGACGGACCGGTCACGTATCACGCTCGGCGGGATCGCCCCAGGCGGCCCGAACCCGGCCGATCTGCACCTGATCCTGGACCCCTTCGATGTCGCAGACATCGGGCGCCTGACCGGCAACGACGCCCTCCACGGCCCGTTGAAGGGCAGGGTCACGGCGATCGGGCCACCGCGCTCGGTCGTGATCGATGGTGTCATCGATGTCCCAAAGGGCAGCCTCAGGATCGATGCACGCGCTGACCTGACCCCGGATGTGCCGGCCTTCGACGCCGAACTGCGACTCGAGGCGTTCGACCCCGCCAGCCTCTACCATCGTTCCGCCTTCGAAGGTGAGCTGAACGCGAATCTTCGAGCCTCGGCCGGGGCAGACGCCGGCGGCGGGAGGCGATCGGAGCTGCACCTGGAGATCGGAAAATCCCGTCTGGGCAGGATCGATATCGAACCCTCGCGGGTGCGGTTCGATACCGGGTCCGCGGGGCTACGGGTTCAGGAATTCGATCTGCGCACCAGTGTCGCGGACGCCACGGTGCAAGGCGGGATCGCCCGGTCCGGCGACGCCGGACTGCAGTACACGGTGACGGCGCGCGCGGACGGCCTGCAACCCTACCTGGCGCAACCGGTCGGGGGGACGCTTCAGCTGCAAGGGGGTGCGGACGGGCACTGGCCCGATGTCTCCAGCCGCGGCCGGTTGACGGCGCGAGACCTGGTACTCGGAGACCGGGCGATCGGCGCCCTGCGCCTGAACTATGGCCTGACCGGAATCGTTGCCGGGCCGGCGCTGCAGATCCTGGTGGAAGCGACCGACGGGCGGATCGGTGCCTATGACATCGACTCACTGAGGGTGGAGGCGAACTGGAGGCAGGACGACGCTGGCGGGCAGGGCCGCTTCGATGTGGCGCTCAAGCAGTCCGACCGGGTCGATGCACAGGTTGCGGGCGACCTCCGATCCGACGAAAAGCGTCATGCACTGACGGTGGACCACATGGTGGCCAACCTTAACGCCAGACACTGGTCCGCGACCGGGCCCCTCAAAATCGGGTTCGGTCCTGGAACGGTCTCGATCGCTCCCTTTCGACTCGAACACGGCGAGGAAACGGTTTCGCTATCGGGTGGGTTTCGCGACGGCCGCATCACACCCCTTTCCCTCGCGATGCAGCGGATCGACCTCGATGCACTCCGCCACGCCCTCGCACTGCCCGCCTGGGTAAGCGGGCGGATGAATCTCGCGGCGCGCGCCGAAGGCGCGTTCGATGATCCGGAACTTCGAGCTGAGATCGAACTGTCTCACGCCCCCGCCGAATCGCCACCGTTCGAGCGAACGGCCGCGACGCTCACCTACTCGGACCATCGCGTGACCGGTTCGGCATCGATGACCCAGCAGGCGCGGACTGCCGCTGCGCTCGAGATCGACCTGCCCATCGACGCGGCGATCGCTTCCCTGCCACTGGAGCGCCGGCTCAAAGAAGGACCCGTTTCCCTGCAGCTCGATCTCGATCGGCCGGACCTGGCGGCGTTGTCGCGCACCTTCACGGGGCTCCAGGCCCTGGACGGAACGATGAGCGGCAGGACCGTGGTCGAGGGCGACTGGACGGCGGCGTCGTTTCGGTCCGATCTGGAATTCCAGGGAATGGGTTTCAGCGGGATGCTCGACGAACTGCGCTCGTCGCTCAGACTGCGCGCGGACATACGGACCGCCGAGGACCTGAATGCGTTTCGCGATGCGATTGCCACCGGAACGGCAGGTATCGCGCTGCACGATCTCGTGCTCGAGACCCCGTCGATGACGGCCAGCCTGCCGGGCAATGGTACCGAAGATGAACTGTCCATCTCGGATCTGAGCGTTTCCGGCGCCGCGGAGATTCATCCGGGCCGGATCGCCGCCAGTGTGGACCGATTTCAGGCCCGGGCGGAGATGACCGGCTATCCGGCCACCGATGTCGCGTTAACGGGCGAACTGGGAAACGGGCATGTGACCGTCGGGTCCCTCAGTGTCCGGGCGGGAGATTCCGCAGTAACAGGCCGCGGCAGCCTGACGCTGGCAGACGGGCGTGTGGACGCGGCGATGGACATCCCCAATCTGGAACTCAGGGACTTCATCAGTGCCCTGCCCGGCACGCTGCCATCCCGCCTTTCGGGTACCGTTGGCCTGAAGGGCGGCACGCGGACCGCGGATCTGACGGCGTCTCTCGTCTATGCCGGAGGGACTGTCGAGTCGCGGGTTCGTGCCGACCTGCGCGCGACCGAACCCAGCTATTCGCTCGATGCCCGAGTCTCGGGAGTCGACCTCGCCCGGTTCCTTTCCGGGGAGCGTGGCCGAGCCAACGCCTCGCTCGAGCTGGGGGGCAGCGGGTTCTCGGCATCCGCCAGGGATCTGCACCTCACCCTGAACGTCGACGCCACCGGGTTCAGCGCGATTCCGGGTTTGACCGGTTCATTGCGCGCCGCACTGAAGCGCGAAACCCTCGACATCGAATCCCTGGACATTAAGAGCGAGCCGGCAGTCGTGAACGCCAGGGGTGTGGTCTCCCTATCTGGCCCCAGCGATCTACGATACGGGGTCGAGTTGCGTGATGCCTCGCCCTTTGGTGGGCTTGCCGGCAGGGACGTCGGGGGACGCGGCTTATTGACCGGGTCGATCAGGGGAACACCCGAAGCCCTGCAAATGACCAGTGGGTTAAACCTCGCCGAGTGGCGGTATTCAGGCTGGTCGGGCGGCGCGCTCGACGTCCAGGCAAGCATCGACGATCCGATGGACTCACCTCGCCTTCGGCTCGAAGGAAACGCCACCGGTCTCACCGGTCCCGGCATTGAAATCGGCGATCTGACGGTGGAGACCGATTACGCCGACCACGCCGGCGGTCTGGCGGTCGAGGTGATCGAAGGGGCACTCTCCGGATCGCGGATCGCCGGACGGGTCCGGACGGCCGCGCCTGCAGGGGCGACGGTGGATCTGCTCGAACTTCAGCACGGAGATTATATCTGGCGAAACGCCGCTCCCGTCGAGATCGGTTTCGAGGGGAACGGCGGATTCCGCCTGGCCAGGGCGAAGCTGACCAACGGGGTGCAGCGGATCGAAGCCGGCGGGGAACGCACGCCTGGTGGGAAAATCAAGGGGCAGTTCGAGATTGTGCGACTGGACGTCGGGGACCTGGGCGCCTCGCTGGTCCCGTCCCTGGCGGGACTGGACGGAACGGTCGATGCGAGCGCCTCTCTCAACGGAACGGCCTCGCGTCCTGTCCTCGACGGGACGATCGAGGCCGCCGGGATGCAGTGGGAGCAGCGGGCCCTCGGGGAGTTACACGCGGCACTCCGGTCCGACGGCCCGGTCTATCGGGGAGAGGCCCGATGGACGCAATCCGGTGCGCCACTGATGTCGATCGACGGCAGCGTCGACGTCACGGGAGACGGCGCCCTCTCGGTTCGCACGAAAGCCGACGAGTTCGACCTGGCGATCCTCCGCGTACTGGGCAGGCAGATCCAGGAAAGCGCCGGGGTTGTGGACCTCGATCTCACCCTGGGAGGGACGATGAAGGATCCCTCGGTCGAGGGGACGCTGGTGCTTCGCGACGGTGTGCTCAGGCTCAGGAGCTTGGGGGCGCGCTACGAGGACATCGAGGCACGCATCAAAGCCCGGGACAAGCGGGTTGAAATCGAGAAGTTCTCCCTTTCATCGGGGGCGGGCGAGGCGACGCTCGGCGGATGGGCAAGCCTGCGGGGATCGGGACCGACCTCGGCGGCGATCGATCTCAGCCTCGAAACCCGGGACTTTACCCTGCTGAGCACTGCCGCGTTCTCCGCGGTGGTGACATCGAATCTAAAGGCGCGCGGGTCGCAGCAGGACCTGGCGGTCACCGGGGAATCGCGGGTCAGCAGGGGCCGGTTTGGTTACCAGAACCTGCCCTCGAGCGGGGCGTCGAAGGTGGAACCCTGGGAGTTGACGGTCGAGGGGGTTTACGGTCCCGGTAAGGCGGCCGTCGTCTCGGACGCGTCAGAGGCGAACGGGGCCGCCCGCCACGATGCCCCCCCGCTCCCCTTCCTGCGCACCGACATCGGTATCGATTTTCCCAGAAACGTCTGGGTACAGGGTGACGGGACCGCCGTGGAACTGGGCGGCAAGGTGCGAGTCGGAAAAGACCTCGACGGCCCCTTCATCGTCTCTGGGGAGATCGACACCCTGCGGGGGTTCGCCACCTTCCTGGGCAAGAAGTTCACCGTGGAAAAGGGGCATGTCACCCTGACCGGCACCGAGGAGATCCAGCCTCTGTACGATGTCGTCGCGATGCATCGGGTCTCGGACTACAACGTCTACGTCGACGTTCGCAGCATCCGGGACAGGGACACAGGCAAGATGAGGCCAGAGATCAGCTTTCGAAGCGAACCCGAACTCGATGAGTCCGACGTCCTTTCCCTGCTGATGTTCGGCAAGACCTCCGACCGGCTGACCAGTTCCGAGCAGAGTTCGCTGTCCAGCCAGGCCCAGAGCGTCGCGGGCGGCGTCGCCTCCAGCCTGCTGGAGAGGTCGCTGGGCTCGGCCATCGGGCTCGACAGCATCGCCATCGACCTTGGCGACAGCGACACGGCCGGCAGCGTCGGCGTCGGGCAATATCTCTCGCAGGACGTCTACATGTCCTACGAAAGGGTGTTCCGCAATCCTCAGAACCGAAACAAGGGCGGTAACGCCGTGGGTATCGAATACGCCATCGGTCGGGGACTGAAGATCAAGGGGACCGGTAGCGACTACGGGGAGTCGGCGATCGATTTCTTCTACGAGCACGACTACTGAGCCCGATCGCTCCGATTTCGACATGGCTGTATCTCAAGTATTACTTAAAATTAATTTCTTAACCTTTTGATAAAAAAGTATGGATGACAAGCACAGCGCCGTCCACCGATACGAAAGCCAGGCCAAATCGCGCATCGACCGTCAGGAAACCTCTTGCGGGACCTCGTACCTATCACGGTACTCGGAGAACCGCTTGCCGACATCGGCGGCGTCCAACCCGAACCGGGTCAGCGAGTAACGGTGCTTGCCGTACCGGTCTTTCGGATTTTCGTCGAGAAAACGCCGCATTCGCCGCTCCGTGTCAGCCGTCAGTTCCATTCCGAGCCCATCGTACAAGGTTCGTACTGCCCGAAACGGATCCGCCACCAGGTCATGGTACCGGACGTCCAGGAACCGGCTCTCAACCCCGGATGCCGTCGCTCTCACATGGTCCGCCCGTTCCAGTGTGTCGGACCAGCGTTCCAGTACCTCGCGGCCGATGGCGGCCCGATCGACGCGATGGCTGAAGGCCCCGTACAGCACCTCGGTGAGACTCGCCACCGAACCAATCGCGGCCACCGGGTCCCTGTGGGTCTGCACGATCGCGGCATCCGGATACGTCGCCAGGAGTGCGTCAAGGGTGTACAGGTGAGAAGGCGCCTTCAACACCCAGCGTTCGTCGGGACGGCACCACTGCAGGTGCTGGAGAAACCGCCGGTGAAATACGTATTCGGGACAGCACTCGCGCCGCGAGAGCCAAGCCTCATACAAGGGCGTGCTGCAGGTGGTGTGAAACTGGGACGACTGAAAGGTGTAACTGGTGATGGCGATGCATTCCTGTGGCAGGGTCGCGCCCAGGGGATGCACCGCGCGAAATCGCGGGGCCAGCCGGTCCATCCATTTCAGCATCCTGGCGGTCCTGCGGATCCCGGCTTCCCTGTCCCTCGCCGTAGGGGGTGCGGGCAGCGGGAACATGACCTCCCAGGTCAGCGGCGCACGGTTGGCGGTATCCTGAGCCAGCAGCCCGTGCAACAGCGTCGTGCCACTCCTGGGGATGCCGGTGATGAAGATCGGCCGGCGTATCGGCTGCTCGCTGATCGATGGATGCTCGCGCCAGAAGGCGTTCAGCCTCAGCCGCGTCTCGAGCAGGCGCGAGGCATCGCGGAGCATGGCGATACGCCCGTTCAGGGTAAGACGCGATTCGAACCGGTAGGAATCGAACAGGCGCGTGATCGACTCGCGCAGCGCATCGTCACCAAAATCCTTCAGTCCCGTACTGTGTCTCGCCTTCTGAATCAGTCCGTCCGGATCGAAGGACGACAGGCGCAACCGGGAGATCGCGTCCATTCCCACCGCTCACAGTGCCAATGCCGGATGCATGGTTCCTCCTGTTGATTGCGACGCGTATTGTGACACGTTCCGAAGACCGGGATCCCGAAACGCTGACCGGCCAGTACCGTGGAGGTCCCGTCGAATCGCCGATATAGGCGGCGCGTGCCGCCAGCAAGCCGGCCTCCGCCCCGGGGGCGCGCCACAGCCCGACATCGACAAGCAGGGACTTCGGGGTCGCGGCTACGCAACGCGCGACCTCGCCCGCGATCAGCACCTGAAACTGCAGCAGATTGATGACGCGGATCTCGACGAGTTGCGCCTCGGAGATCGGGGCGATGTCCTGCAGTATCGGCTCGTGCGGGAAGAATAAGGGACCTTCCGGCATTGCCCGCACATCGCCGGTGAACCTGAAGGCTGCGAGGGAGTCGACAAATGCCGGGGTAATTGCTTGCAGCTTCACAGCCAGTCGAACGCACTGGCGGTGAAGCGCGCCGATTCGAAGAACGAGAGGACCTGCTCGAGACCCGCGGCGACCAGGTATCCCCGTCCCGGCGGGGGGTCGCGGACGATGCCCTCGAACACGGCCGTTTCGTGCATGCGGGCGTGCCGTTAGCCCTGCAGCATGGTCAACCGATAGAGATCGGTCAGCAGCAGATCCGGGGACAATCCATTCCCTGGATCTTCACTCACGGTGAAACCGTCGCACCCTCCCCCTGTCAGCTCGGTCGCTCACCGTGCAGTTCGGCGAGCCATTCGTCCAGTCCGGCCATGACATGGTCCAGCGCGCCGGTCACGAAGGGCTTGCCGTCGCCGTCGCCGGCATAGAACGCATCCGCCTTGCGGTCCCGCCCGACGATCGCGACCAGTTCCTCGTTCACCCCGCCCCGGTAGATCGCGAACCGGTCGTCACCGTTTCCGCGACGGGACCACGCCCAGCGGGTGGCCCTGCCATGGGAGATCTCGTGTGCGGCGAAACTTTCGAGTTTCTCCCGGTCCTCCTTGCCGATAAAGTTGTCCGGAAGTACGAATACCTCAGTCATGCCGGTGTCACTGCCCCCCCCAGATGGCCATTCGGACGCCCACGCAAATGGCGCGGGCAGATCCGGTGAAACGCTTTGCCTCGAATCTGACATAACTATAGCCGCTTCGTCCCGCCGTTGCCCCCGGGGGCAACGGCGGTCGCTTGAAGGAACCTTTCTATGCGACGCCCGCCCGCACAGGGAAACGGCATGCGCTCGCTGAGGGGCAATTCCAGCCCCCCCGGTTCTGCTTTCGGTCCCGGTAAAACATGAGAAACTATGCCACCCGGTTGGTTCCGGCGCCACCACGCCACAGGTGACTGCTACCGGATACCGAGCG
The DNA here is from genome assembly GCA_022340215.1 of Gammaproteobacteria bacterium. Lineage (NCBI taxonomy): Bacteria > Pseudomonadati > Pseudomonadota > Gammaproteobacteria > Gammaproteobacteria bacterium. Next base: position 5,721 of record JAJDOJ010000019.1, on the reverse strand, counting down.
CAGCAGGAGGGTATTCGATGCCGCTCGACGCCCTGCCCGACCTGTCGGACGTCCAGGTGATCGTCCGCACGGCCTATCCGGGACAGTCGCCGGAGGTGGTCGAGGAGCAGGTCACCTATCCGGTCACGACCACACTGCTGTCGGTGCCGGGAGCGCGCATCGTGCGGGGCTTTTCCTTTTTCGGCGACTCCTACGTCTATGTCATCTTCGAAGACGGCACCGATCTCTACTGGGCCCGGGCGCGCGTGCTCGAATACCCGAACCAGGCTGCCTCAGATATGCCCGAGGGAGTGCAACCCCGCCTCGGCCCGGACGCCACCGGCGTGGGCTGGATCTTCAACCGTGGAGGGGCTGGAACGTTATCCCGTCAACCTGCGCTTTCCCCGGGAGCAGCGCGACGACGTCGAGAAACTGCGCCGGCTCCCACTGGTCACCCCCACCGGGGCGCAGATTCCACTCGGCCAGGTGGCCGAGGTTGTCTTCGTCGACGGTCCGCCGATGCTCAAGAGCGAGAACGCCCGTCTCAACGGCTGGACCTTCGTCGACATCCGTGGTGTCGATCTCGGCAGCTACATCGAACGCGCAAGGAAGACGGTCGCCGAGCGGGTTTCGTTGCCGCCGGGTTACTCGATCGCCTGGTCGGGGCAGTACGAGTACATGCTGCGCGCCCGCGAACGCCTCGTGCAGGTGACCCCGTTGACCCTCGTCATTATCTTCGTCCTGCTGTATCTCGCTTTCCGCAACGGCACCGAGGCCCTGCTGGTGCTGATAACCCTGCCCTTCGCCCTGGTCGGCGGCTTCTGGCTCATCTATCTGCTGGACTACAACATGTCGGTGGCCGTCGGAGTCGGTTTCATCGCCCTGGCGGGCGTGGCGGCGGAGTTCGGGGTCGTGATGCTGGTCTATCTCGACAACAGCCTGAAGCGGCGCATGGAACAGGGGCCACTCACGCTGGAAGGTCTGCGGGAGGCGATCATGGAAGGGGCGGTGATGCGTGTCAGGCCGAAGGCCATGACCGTGGCGGTGATCGTCGCCGGGCTCCTGCCGATCTTCCTCGACAGCGGGACCGGCTCCGAGGTCATGAGCCGGATCGCCGCTCCGATGGTGGGTGGCATGCTCACCGCCCCCTTGTTGTCGCTCTACGTTTTACCGGCGACCTATTACCTGTGGAAGCGGCATTCACTGGTGAACCACGCCGACCGACGCCTCGCCGCTGGGTAGGATTTTCCCCTCCACGGGCGTTGGCCCACAGGAGGAAGGGCCTGTTACTACAGGGGTTGCGGACTCGAAGGCACACCCTTTTCGGTTTCGAGCAGGAAAAGGGAACCGCTCGCTCTGGAACCGAACGCGAAAGAAACCACACCGGCAGTCCTTTCCAAACCAAAAATGAGCCTGAACGGGACAGTTGTGTGCGCCTGATCGTCCGGAAACGGCACGGTCCGGCGAACAGGGTCGGATGGCGTACAGCGAGACCGCCAAGGGTGCTTGGGTATAGCGCGCTGGGGGGTCCGCGGCGTATATGGAAGCCGCCCTGATCGATGCGGGATACACAGTGAGCCACCAACCCTTCGAGAGCGGGGGTGTGACGGTCCACAACATCGAAGCCGAACTTCCCGGCAGTGAATCGGACGACGAGTTCGTCGTCATGGGCGCGCACTACGATACGGTGGCCGGCAGCCCCGGAGCCAATGACAACGGTTCGGGGGTGGCCGCTCTTCCGGAGATCGCTCGTCTGCTCGCCGGGACCACACCGCCGCTCACCGTTCGCTTCGTCGCGTTCGCCAACGAGGAACCACCGTTGTTCCTCAGCGAAGGGGGGGTATCTGCGTCTCTCGATTCGCAACCGGACTTGCGGTGCGTGGTGGTTACGGGTCCTCTTCCTGGCCTCGACCCCCGCCCCCTCGATGCAGGCGGATGTCCAGCGGTCTGGCGGTATCGAGGTGCAGGTCGCGCTGGGGGAACGCGATCACGACCCCGGCCTGCTCGAATTTGGCGTTGATCGCCTTGTGCAGTGCCGTGATCGTAGCGAGGCGGTTGTCCATGGCGCCGAGAAAGCTGCGCAGCAGCAGGTTCAGCGAATTGTCACCAAAGCCTTCGAACGAGGCGATCGGATTCGGTTCGTCCAGTACGTTCTCGTTCTCGCGCGCGGCCTCCAGCATCAACGCCATGGCACGTTCCACGTCGGATCCGTACGCCACACCGACCGTGATCACGATACGATTGACCTTGTCGGTCAGGGTCCAGTTGACCACCCGACCGGTGATGAACTCCTTGTTCGGGATCAGCAGTTCCTGCTTGTCGTAGTTCGTGATTGCGGTTGCCCGGATGTGGATGCGAGAGACTACCCCCGTCGTCCCGTCAAGCGTGACCACGTCGCCGACCCGGATCGGTCGCTCGAACAGCAGAATGATACCGCTGATGAAATTGGCGACGATCTCCTGTAACCCGAAACCGAGACCGACACCAAGTGCCGCGACCAGCCACTGGATCTTGTCCCATTGCAGCCCGAGACTGCCCAGCGCGACCACCAGGCCCACGCCTGCGATCAGATACTGAATCAAGGTCTTGACCGTGTAGCGCGCCCCCGCATCGAGCGGCAGGCGCTGCAGGAGCGCGATCTCCAGCACCCCCGGGATGTTCTTCGTCGCCAGCAGGGTCACGCCGAGCAGGAGCCCGGCGAACAGCGCACCGCCGAGCGTCAATGCCGATTCGTCACCCTCGCCGCCGGTGTTCTCGCTGCCGGTGAGCGGAATGCTGGTTTGGCGGAAAATGTCCAGAGAGGCCAGCAGTTCACTCCAGATCAGCCATACCCCGGCCAGCGCACAAAACAGGAAGGCCACTCGCACCACGCGCCTGGCCTGTTCGCTGAGCAGGTCGACGTCGAGTTCCTCTTCATCGGACACCGCCGCCGACTCCTCGTCGACCGCCTCGCTTCCGGCGGCCCGATGCGCCTTCAGTTCCTCGCGACGCCGCAACGCCTCATCGAGACGCAGCCGTCGCTCACTGATGGTCAGATAACGCAGCAGCAGGTCACGCAGGATCCACAGTCCCAGCAGCAGCCAGAAGCTCTGCTCGACAAGAAGGTTAATCTGTAGCGCCAGGACCTGGTAGCCGAGAAACGACAGGAGCCCCATCAGCAGCGGCAATAACAATCCGGCCGGAAACCACAGGAAATGCAACTGCCGCATTACCGGCATCTTGCCCTGATCCCGCAACGCCGTCATCACCGGGCCGTTGCGGTGGAACAGGCGCCAGTTAAACGTGGTCCAGACGCCCATCAAGGCGATGAATGCGATCTGCCCGAAGGCCTGCTGCGCGGCCGGCAGGTCTGCGTCTGCCGCCAGACTCATCACGAAGCCCAGCGGTACGGCCACCGGCACGGCCCAGACCATTTCGCGCTGCAACGCGATTCGAAACGGCGGGAACCAGCGCAGATGACGGTCGGCGAGTCCGCTGGTTCGACAAAGCTGCCAGAGGAACGACCCGCCGGCAAGCAGCAGTCCGGCGGTCACCAGACCGGCAGCGACCGTCCGCGTGAAGTCGGTCGCCTGTCCCAGTTGGCCAAGCGGCCAGCCGATGCCGATCACCGGTAGCGGCCAGACGAACGCAAGCGCCAGGGTCAGCCCCAGTGCCTCCAGCGTCAGCAGGAAATTGTCACTGCGGATCCTGTAGGTCGAGCGGGCGAGCAGGACCAGTCGTGCCCGAGCCCGTCTCCGGTTCTTCAACAGAGTCAGGAACAGCGCGGCAAGAATCAGCAGGCGGAACGGCTGCGCGTGCACCAGCGCCAGAAGATCCATTCCGACCGCGGTCCAGTTCAGAGGCGATAGACCCCAGGCGATCCCTTCCAGCAGCCGGGCCGGGGTCTCGGCCGACCACAGTCCTGGACCCCGAATCTCGAACAACTGATCGTCGATGAAGTCACGGTATTCGACGGTGACCTCGATCAGTTCGCGCTCGGCCAGTTCCAGGCTGCCCACCTGCGTCAGGTAGACACCGTAGGCCTGCTCCAGGTCGGCCAACGCCTGCGCGTGAGCCCGTACCAGTTGCTTTGCCTCCTGGCGGGTCGCGGTGTCCTCTGCGGCCAGTGCAAGAACGTTCTCCGGTGCCTGCTGCGACTCGTGGAGTTCGACCTGGCGATCGGCCGCGCTACTGATCGCGTCGTGGTGATCGGCCACTGTTTGAGCCAGCGCCCGCACATCCGGTAGACCATCTCGGCGCCGCCGCAGCATACGACCGATGGCATCGCTGGCACCCACCACTGCGACCCGCCTCCGGTCGCTGTCGAGATCGCCCCGCAGCGTGGAGAGCCGGGACCGGTCCGCCGTCAGCTCCCGTTCCAGCTGCTGCCGGGTCGCCACCACGCGTTCCTGGTCGGCTCGAAGCATGGCCGTGTCCTCGGCCAGGGTCTGCAACGGCGCCGACCATTCCGTGCCCCGACGGCTCATGTCCTCGGCCTCGCGCCGGGCGTCACGGGCTTCGGCAATACGCCGCTCGCCGAGCACTTGGTTCACCCCCTCCAGTACCGCGGTCAACCGGGCGACCTTAGCACTGGCCAGTTCCTGTTCGGCACGCGCGAGCCTCGACAGGGTGTCCTGATTGTCGAGCCTCACCTGCGCGACGTCGAGTTCCGACTGCGTCAGGTCGCGCTTGGCAACGAGTGACCACCCCCGGGCCTGCTCGAGCAGGTCGCGCGGCGGGTCGGGCAGCACTGCGACCTCGGCTTCCAGACGGGCAAGTTCCGAACTCCTGCCGGCCACCCTGGCAATGAGGTCCCTGGCGCCGATCACCAGAGAGGACAGCTCTCGATCGGCGGCCTTCAATCGCTCTCGCGCACCGGACAGCTCGACCTGAAGCTTCTCGGCGCGGGCCTCCAGCGCCGCCATGTCCCCGTCAGACTCGTCAGGAAGTTCGCCCTCGGCGACGCGGGCAGCGTTCCGGGCCGCCTCGATTGCCTTCGGTGCACCTTCGACACGCTCGCGTACGCGCTTCAGTTTTTCCCTGGCCGCACCTGCCAGTTCGAGGCGCCTCAGGGCCTCGTCCAGGTATTCCGATGCCTGCTTGCGCTGATCCTCGTTCAGGCCCGAGTCGTCCAGGGCGGCTCGCGCGGCCTGGATACGGGAATCGGTCGGCAGTTGTCCGTCTTCCGCATCGTGCGTCGTATCCCGGGCGGATCCGACGGGCGCCGCGAACGCCAGCAGGGCAACGGTGAACGCCATGCGTGCGAATCGGCCTAGGGGTCGTCTGCAACGGGTCATTTTAAAAAAAAGGTATCCGGTTGCCTCGCCGGGACTGAAGTTGCGGCGCCTCTCCTGGAGACTAGTTCAAGCGTAGGCGGTCTCGCCAACAGTCGTCAGTCGTGTTCCCGACGGTTCCGGTCGGGTGGGTCGTTGAGTCGTTGTTTGCTCACACCCGAAAACAAGTTAGCATGTGTCAGTCACAATCGTCACACGGCACACAAGGGGGCGGGAGTCACAATAATAGATGGGTCGTCGTAGGCGGTGCCGGGACTGTACCGGCCGATGCCGCAGACGCAATGGGGAATGGCAGGGGGCCGGGTTGTCGATGTGCCGCCGAATCAGCTTAGGCGATTGCCGGAAAATGACATACCAGATCGCGCCGGATTTTCGTTCGTCATCAAGGCGCGACAACAGGCGCATAGTCGAACTATGTAACGGTTGTCGCAACACGGAGGACGGACGACAAAGACAAGCAGGATGGTAT
>JAJDOJ010000018.1 GCA_022340215.1 Gammaproteobacteria bacterium | reverse complement strand
CGCCTTGATGACGAACGATCCCGGCGCGGCGCTGTCCCTGCTTTGCTTGGGCACCGGTCTTGGGCTTCCTGCCCAAGCCGTTCACTGCTTCGCAGCTCACCCGGCGCAATCTGGTACGCCATTCTCCGGCAATCGCCTTAGCAGGCTGCCGCCGTATCGATCCCGGGACGGTCGGCTTGCGGTACCGTGTACGGGCCGAAAACCGGGATAACCGACCCTGGAAAGCCACAGTGCTCTGTCGTAATGTCATCGGCCAGAATATTCCCGTCTATCCGTCATGGGTCTTTCAGCATGAGTGAACTGCCGCAGAACCTGTACCGTGCCGCCCAGGTGAAAGAGCTTGACCGCACAGCGATCGAGGACCACGGCATCGCGGGAGGGACGCTCATGAATCGCGCCGGGGAAGCGGCCTTCGGTGTGCTGCGCCGTGCATGGCCCAGGGCGGGGACGATCCTGGTTGTGGCGGGGCCGGGTAACAACGGCGGGGACGGTTACGTGGTGGCGCGTCTCGCGCGCGAGGCCGGGCTGGGCGTGAAACTCGTGTTTCTCGGCGATCCCGCGCGAATGCGTGGCGATGCACTCGCGGCGCGCGAGTCCTTCCTGGCGTGCGGGGGGCAAGCGCGGTCCTGGACCGGAAAGCTACCTCCCGCGGATGTCATCGTGGATGCGCTCCTGGGCACGGGACTGGAAAGGGAGGTCGAAGGCGCGTTCCGGGAGATCATCGATGCGATCAATGCGCATTCCGCACCCGTGATCGCCATCGATATCCCTTCCGGTCTGCACAGCGATACCGGCAGCCCGCTCGGCGCCGCCGTCAATGCCGAGCGGACCGTAAGCTTTATCGGTCTCAAGCAGGGCCTGTTCACGGGATTCGGAAAGGCCTGTTGCGGTCAGGTTCGATTCAGCGATCTGGGTGTGCCCGAGGCGGTCTACGATGTCGTTCGGCCGTCCAGCGTACTGATCTCCCTCGAACGATTCCGGGATCGGCTATCCCCCCGTGCGCGGACTGCGCACAAGGGAGACTTCGGCCATGTCCTCATCGTGGGTGGGGATTCCGGCATGTCCGGTGCGGCGCGGCTGGCCGGTGAGGCCGCTGCGCGAACCGGCGCGGGGCTGGTCAGTGTAGCCACACGGGCGGACCATGCCGGCGTGCTCAACGCCAATCGCCCCGAACTCATGGTCCGGGGGGTCGAGAACGAGGCGGAACTGGAGCCGTTGCTGTCCAGGGCCACGGTCGTCGCGATCGGTCCGGGACTGGGGCGGGGAGAATGGGGCCGGAGGATGTTGCCTCGTGTACTGGAGGTGGACCAGCCGGTGGTCATGGATGCCGATGCCCTGAACCTTCTCTCAGAGGGGGCCCCACAAGCCGGTGGGGGGCGCGTTCTGACGCCGCACCCCGGGGAGGCCGCACGGCTCCTGGGATGCACGACTTCGCAAGTGCAGCACGACAGGTTTGCCGCCGTCGAACGCATCGCCGATCAATACGGCGGCGTGGTCGTCCTCAAGGGGTCCGGTACGCTGATCGGCGGTGTCGGGTTGACTGCGCTCTGCGATGCGGGCAACCCCGGCATGGCCACGGGGGGGATGGGTGATGTCCTGACGGGAATCATCGCAGCGCTGATCGCGCAGGGACTCGGCCTCGGAGATGCGGCACAGACGGGTGTGTGCCTGCATGCGAGCGCGGCCGACGTGGTGGCGGCGGCGGACGGCGAGCGCGGCATGCTGGCCGGGGACCTTCCGCCGATCGTGCGATCGCTAGTCAATCCGCGACGGTCAGGTGGATAGGGCGCTGGAAAGCCGGGACGAGTCAGAGACCCGCAAATTGGGCGGTCGACTGGCCAGGGCGTGCCAGGGAGGGGAACTTATCTTTCTCATCGGAGACCTCGGTGCGGGAAAGTCGACCTTCGCCCGGGGATTCATCCACGCGCTGGGATATCGGGACAGCGTGAAGAGTCCGACCTTTACGCTGGTGGAACCCTACGAACTGCCGAATGCACCCGTTTACCATTTTGACCTCTATCGACTGGCCGATCCGGAGGAACTCGAGTACCTGGGGGTACGGGACTACCTCGCCGGCGAGGGGATATGCCTGGTGGAATGGCCCGAGAAGGGCGCCGGCGTGTTGCCGCAACCCGATATCGAGGTACGTCTCGAGGAGACATCCTTCGGTCGCCGCTTGCGGTTTCGGGCCTCCAGTGACGCGGGCCGGCGGGCATTGCGGGCGATCGGTTCCGGGGTTGATCAATAAAACGGTTAAGGTTGGAACTGTATCTAGTGAGAATTGTTTGAAAAAACCACTTGAACTTTTCTGGGAATGCGCCACACTCATGAAGCGGGGAAGTCACTTCGATGGGGGCAGATTTCCGGATCGTCTCGCCACGAGGTCGGCCTTTCGGGGAAATCGCCGGGTTCCCGGTCACGGCAGACCGCCGAGAGATGGTTGTCTTTGGAACGGGGTGGGAGAACAGCAAGAAATGCTCACGATGTTCGGGCGCGTCGCCGCTTCCCCAGGGAGGGGGGAAACCAGGGGGAATGATGAGGGGCTGGCAGGCGGGACGCGCCGCCGGTTTCTGTTGCGGTGTATCGCGCTGACTGGAGGCGCCGCCGCTTGGCTGCTCTCCTCGCCGGTCATGGCGGGTTCGGCGGCGGTACTGAAACGGATCCGGGTCGCCGGTCGCAATGGCGACACGCGGCTGGTGATGGAACTCAGCCAGCCGGTCGATCACAACATCTTTACACTTACCGCGCCGCACCGCGTCGTGATCGACCTCGCGGACACCCGGGCCTCGGGGAGGCTGCATGAGGTGAGCGCGGGAGATTCGCTGCTCAAGGGGGTCCGATGGGCGTCCAAGGGGGAGAAGGACCTGCGAATCGTACTCGATCTGAACCGGATGGCGGCCCCGCGAAGCTTTGCGTTGGAACCCGAGAAAGGGCGCGGTCATCGGCTGGTGGTGGATCTCAGCAGTCGGGAGGGAAAGTCGAGTCAACAGCCGGTGAAGTCCTCGGCGGAAACGCCACTGCGGACACGTGAGGTAGTCGTCGCGATCGATGCCGGTCACGGCGGCAAGGATCCCGGGGCGATCGGCAGGCGAAAGACGCGCGAAAAGGACGTCGTACTCGCCATCGCGAGGCAAACGGCATCGTTGATCAATCGCGAAAAGGGGATGCGCGCGGTGTTGACCCGCGACCGGGATGTGTATCTCCCCCTGCGGGACCGGATCCAGAAGGCGCGAAGCTCCCAGGCAGATCTTTTTCTGTCCATTCACGCGGATGCGGCGCGGAACCGCAAGGCGCAGGGCGCCTCGGTCTATGTCCTGTCACCGCACGGCGCCAGCAGCGAGCACGCCCGCTGGCTGGCGAAGAAGGAAAACGACGCGGATCTGATCGGCGGCGTGAGCCTCACCGACAAGGATGGTCTGCTCGCCTCCGTGTTGCTGGACCTGTCACAGACCGCGACGATCGAGGCCAGCGCCGATGTGGCGTCGTCACTGTTGAAGGAACTCACCGCCGTCGGACGGGTACACAGCCGAAAGGTCGAGCAGGCCGGGTTCGTGGTCCTCAAGTCACCGGATATCCCCTCCGTGCTGGTGGAAACTGCATTCATCTCCAACGCCCGGGAGGAGAAACGGCTCAAGACCCGGGCCTACCAGAAACAGGTCGCAACCGCGATCCTGCTGGGGGTCAAGCGCTATTTCCGGCAGCATGCCCCAGCCGGCGCCAGAATGGCGGACGCATCGTCAGGGGCTGACACTCACGTCATCCAGCGAGGGGAAACGTTGTCCGCGATCGCTCACCGCTACCAGGTCGACGTCGGGCGCCTGCGTAAGGTCAACGCCCTGAGTGGCGACAGGATCCGTACCGGTCAGGTCCTACGCATTCCGCTGAGCGGCAGTTAGGCGATTGCCGGAAAATGACAGACCGGATCGCGCCGGGTGAGCTGCGAAGCAGTGAACGGCTTGGGCAGGAAGCCCAAGACCGGTGCCCAAGCAAAGCAGGGACAGCGCCGCGCCGGGATCGTTCGTCATCAAGACGCGACAAC
>JAJDOJ010000017.1 GCA_022340215.1 Gammaproteobacteria bacterium | reverse complement strand
GAGCACGCACCTCCTCCCAGCGATCGAGCGCCTGCTGCCATCGACCGGACCGCATGGCCATTTCGGCGTGCTGAATGAAGGGCGCCGGGTTTTCGGGATCGCGACTGCGTGCCTTCTCGTTAAAATCCTCCGCCTTTTCCGGATTTCCCTGCTGCTCGGCACACTCCGCCGATTTCATCCAGGTTCGCGATTCATCAGGGTGCGCAGCTCGAGCGCGGTGCAGATATTCTTCTGCAACCTCCCATTCACGCCGGCGCATCGCCAACTCGGCCGAAAAAATAAGGGAGTTCGGGGTCGCCGGGAATCTCTTTCGCGCAGGTGCCAGAAGCTTGTCGGCCTGGTCCAGCGCTCCGGTTTCGATATGCGAGCCTGCACCCTGAACCCACGGGGCTGGGTGGCCGGGATACACCTGACGCAACACGGCCCAACGTCCGGCGGCTGTTTCCCAGTCCCGTTCCCGCATCGCCTGCAACGGCCATTCGAACGCCTCGCCGGGCGGGGGGAGGTCTGTCTGCTGATCGAGGTTCAATGTTGGCTGGTGTAATTCATAGCGGGAAGGTAGATAATCGGATGGTGGAAAATCTCCTTCCAATCTAGAGCCGGCAGAATGTTATCACATGTCGCCCGCCCTTCCCGCTGCGCGCGCGCATGCAGAATATAGGATCCAATTGCCGAATCGACGTACTGCTATCAACACATAATGGAGCTCGCTACCTTGCCGACCAGATTGAGTCGATTTTCCGGCAGGATATCGGCGAATGGCGGCTGATCATACGAGACGATGCGTCCAACGATCATACCCTAGAAGTTATCGAACGATTCCGAGCGCTGGACCCGATCAAAATCACAGTATTGGAGGAGCCCGGCGGGCGACTCGGCGTGGTCAAGTCCTACGAGTACCTGTTGCGGAACAGTTCGTCGCCCTATATTGCATTCTGCGATCAGGACGATGTCTGGCTCCCTGAAAAGCTCCGGCTGCTGCGGGAGCGCATACAGCAACTGGAGGAGGAATTCGGCACGACAACGCCCATACTGGTTCATTCGGACCTAACCGTCGTAAACGAGCATCTGGAGATGGTGGCCGACAGTTTCTGGAGGCATCAGAAACTCGATCCGAGGAGAATGCAGTCTCTGCCAAGATTGCTGATGCAGAACTGCGTTACGGGTTGTGCGACTTTGATCAACCGGGCCCTGGCGAACTTAGCTCTGCCGATTCCCGAAGACGCGATCATGCACGACTGGTGGTTGGCGTTGCATGCGGTTTCGGACGGCAGGATCGAGGTGCTGAATCAAAGAACCGTGAAATATCGGCAGCACCATGCGAACGACACCGGCGCAAAGGAATGGAAGTTCGAGTACGTACTTAGCAACGTGATTCAAGGGAGGAAACAGCTCAGATCCGGCTTGCTGAAGACGCGGCGTCAGGCACGGGCGCTGCTGGAATCGGGACATCTGAGCGGAGAACGGTACGACACCGTGTCGCGGTATGTCGGCATGTACGATCTCGGCTGGCTGGGCAGGCGATGGGAGTGTTTCCGTATGGGATTCTATAAGTATGGATTCGTCCGAAACGTGGGTCTGATGTTCATCCTTTAACCTGTCGCGATGTCCGTCCCGCGGCTGGCGGAGAAGGGACGGCCGGAGGCCGCCCCTTCATGCACGATTTTCGGTAGGTTTACTTCTGCGCGGCGTCGCCAACCGTCAGCATCGCCTCGTTCTGCTCGACGGTCTTCATGCCGATGCCGCGGACCTGGGTCAGGTCGTAAACGCTCCCGAACGCGCCGTTCGCATCCCGCCAGGCGATGATGGACGCCGCCTTGGCCGGCCCGATGCCCTTGACGGTCGCCAGGGTTTCGGCATCCGCCGCATTGATGTCCACGGGTTGCGCGAATGTGACCGAAGCGAAACCGAGGGCGAGTGCGAGGAGTGCGGACTTGATGTATTTCATATGGACCTCCTTGTCTGAAGTCGTGTGTTAAGGAGGTTCATATGCTAGGGACAGAGCGCGATTGCCTCAGTGATATTTTTTACCAAAGGCGTGTGAAGTTTCCTGTTGGTTGGCGTCCGCAAACACCCATATTGGTGGAACCGCTGTGCTTGTTCCACCCTACGCAATATCGTTAATCATTGAAAATCAGTAGGTTGGATCGAGCGAAGCGGATCCAACAAGCTCTGGAGAAGAAAAATCCAGGTTCTTGTGGACGGATACCTGCTAGAACGGAATATCGTCATCGAAATCGTCGGGGGGCGCCGATACGGTGGCGGGTTTCGGCGCCGCCGCGGGCCGCTCCTGGTCGGCAGACGAGCGGGACACGGCCGGCGGCTGCGGGTCATACGCCGCCGTTCCGCCGCCGCGGCTGTCGAGCATCTGCATGTCGTTGGCGACGATCTCGGTCGTGTAACGGTCCTGGCCGTCCTGTCCCTGCCACTTTCGTGTCTGCAGGCGCCCCTCGATATAGACCTTGGAACCCTTGTGCAGATACTCACCGGCAATCTCGCCGAGCTTCCCGAACATCACCACGCGGTGCCATTCGGTGCGTTCCTGCTGCTCGCCGCTCTGGCGGTCACGCCAGCTATCCGTCGTGGCGAGACGCAGATTCGCCACCGCTGAACCGCTGGGTGAATAGCGTACCTCCGGGTCCGCACCGAGATTGCCGATCAGGATAACCTTGTTGATGCCTCTGGACATTCCTTCCCCCCTTCATTTCCGATAACCCATTTCACCTCGGGTCCACGCGCCCGAATGTGCCACACGGAGGTGGCCCTCCGGGCCACGAATTACTCGCTCGCTACCGCCAGGCGACCGATTGACCCGAGTCACGGCGCATTGGACAAATCGTAATGTTATCAGTTAATCAGACGGGTGATACCGCAATTTCCCGCAACTGGCGCTCGTCCAGCTCGCGCCGGTCCACCTTGAGGTAAGCGACGCCGTCCTCGGGGATGACCACCGCCTCGGCCACGCCACTGATCGCGTGGAGCCGCTCGGCCATGTTGCGCGCCCGGTTGCTGTCGAGCGCCCCGATATTTAGGATATAACTGCTGAGGTAGCGGGGGTTACGCATCGTCGACGCCACGGCCAGCCAGACGACGATGCATGCCGCCGCCCCCGCGAAGACCGCCACGGCGCCGCCGGACTGCATCAGCGCCCCGCCCAGCGCACCGCCGGTGAACGCACCAAGGAACTGGCTGGTGGAGTACACCCCCATAGACGAGCCCTTGATATCGGGCGGAGCCATCTTTGATACCAGAGACGGCAGGCTGGCTTCCAGGAGGTTGAACGCCGCGAAGAAGCCGAGCAGGGAAACGGAAACCCAGGCCAGCGAACCCGCGGTATAGACGAGGGAACCCTCGGCCAGGACAAGCAGCGCGATCGCGCCGACCATGACGTGCTTCAGCATCCGCTTCTTCTCACCGATGATGATGAACGGCAACATGAGCACAAATGAAACGAACATGACCGGCAGGTAGAGCATCCAGTGCCGCGCAGCCTCCAGACCCGCCTGGTCCCTCAGCAACAGGGGCAACACGACGAAGTTGGCGGTGAGGACGAGATGTAGGACGAACACCCCCAGATCCAGCCGGAGCAGTTGTGTATCAGTCAGTACCGTCCTCAGCGCGGAGGACACGAACCCCGTATTACGCTGGCGGCGGGAGCGGACCGGCCGAGGGACCAGAAACGCGACGATCCCCATCGCGGCCACCGACATCAGGGCAGTCAGCCAGAAAATCCCCTGGACCCCGATGCGCTGGTTCAGCATGGGGCCGGCGATCAGCGCGAGCGCAAAGGACATGCCGATACTCATCCCGATGATGGCCATGACCTTGGTGCGATGCTCCTCGCGAGTCAGGTCCGCGGCCAATGCCATGACGGCGGCCGCGATCGCGCCGGAGCCCTGCAGCGCGCGCCCCAGTATCACGCCGTGGATGGAGTCCGACATGGCCGCCACGATACTTCCGGCGGTGAACAGGGCGAGGCCAGCGATGATCACCGGCTTGCGTCCGACATGATCGGACAGGGTACCGAGCGGTATCTGCAACATGGCCTGCGTCAGCCCGTAGATACCGATAGCCAAGCCTACCAGAAAGGGTGTGACACCGGTCAGTTGCTCGGAATAGAGCGCGAAGACCGGCAGGATCATGAATAGCCCCAGCATACGCACCGCGTACACACCGGCAAGCGAAAGGGTCGCCCTACGCTCGAGCGGGGTCATGCCTCGGTGATCGGTGACGTCCACGGTGTCGCTGCTATGCCCTTGAGACAACAAACCACGTATATTACCAAGTTTGCCCGGAAGCTGGGAGGGTTGCGTAAACACCTTGGCGATGGCACACCAGCAGGCGAATCGACGAGGCATCTCGACGCTGCCAGAGGCCGAAACCTGCGTGTCGAGGCGATCCGCTGACACCGACCGGAGACATCGTGCACACCGTTAGGATTCGCGGGGCGCGTACCCACAACCTCTGCAACGTCGATCTCGACCTGCCGCGGGACCGGCTGATTGTCATCACAGGGCTTTCCGGGTCCGGGAAATCCTCGCTCGCGTTCGACACCCTGTTCGCGGAGGGCCAGCGCCGCTATGTCGAGTCGCTGTCCGCCTACGCCCGTCAGTTTCTCGCACGGATGGAAAAACCCGACGTCGACCTGATCGAGGGTCTGTCGCCCTCGATCGCCATCGACCAGAAGGCCACCTCGCACAATCCCCGCTCCACGGTCGGAACGATCACCGAGATCTACGACTACCTGCGGCTGCTCTTTGCCCGGGCCGGGGTACCGCGCTGCCCGGACCACGGTATCGATCTGGACATGCGGACCGTGAGCCAGATGGTGGACCGCGTGCTCGAGCTGCCGGCCGGGAGCCGGACGATGCTCCTGGCCCCCGTCGTCAAGGACAGGAAGGGCGAACACCAGGCGATGATCGACAGCCTTCGCGCCCAGGGGTTCATCCGGGCGCGTATTGACGGAGCGGTCGTGGATCTGGACGAAGCGCCGCCGCTGGACCGTCGCCACAAGCACAGTATCGAGGTGGTTGTGGACCGTTTCCGGGTGCGCGACGACCTCGCCCTGCGCCTGGCCGAGTCCTTCGAGACCGCCCTGCGACTGGGCGACGACGTCGCCATTGTGCGCCCTATGGACGGCGGGGAGACAGAGATGGCGTTCTCCGCCAGGTTTGCCTGCCCGCTGTGCGGTTACGGACTGCCGTTGCTGGAACCGCGTCTGTTCTCGTTCAACAATCCCGCCGGCGCCTGTACGGAATGCGACGGACTGGGGGTCAAGCAGTTCTTCGACCCCGATCTCGTCGTCGCCGACGCCTCTCTCAGCCTGGCCGGTGGTGCGGTACGCGGCTGGGACCGGCGCAACAACTACTATTTCCAGATCATCCACTCGCTGGCCGAGGCGTACGGATTCGACATCGAGAGGCCATTCGGGGAGCTGGACGACACGGCGCGGCGGGTCGTCCTCTACGGCAGCGGAGGGCGCCGGATCCCGTTTACCTACCGCAACGAACAGGGCGAGGAGCGCAAGCGCACGCATGCCTTCGAGGGCGTGATCCACAACATGACGCGCCGTTACCGGGAGACCGAGTCACAGGCCGTCCGCGAGGAGCTGGCGCGCTATCTGTCGGTCCATCCCTGCCCGGAGTGCAAAGGAACGCGCCTGAACCTCCACGCACGGCACGTCTTCGTGGACGACATCAACCTGCCCTCGGTCAGCGCGCTACCGGTCGACGAGGCTGCCCGGTTCTTTTCCCGCCTCGAACTGCCGGGCCACCGCGGTGAGGTGGCCGCGAAGATCGTCAACGAGATTCGACAGCGCCTGGAATTCCTGGTCAATGTCGGGCTCGACTACCTCAGCCTGGAGCGCAGCGCCGATACCCTGTCCGGCGGTGAGGCCCAGCGCATCCGGCTGGCGAGCCAGATCGGGTCCGGACTCGTCGGTGTCACCTATATCCTCGACGAACCGTCCATCGGCCTGCACCAGCGGGACAACCGGCGCCTGCTCGATACGCTGGAGTTCCTCCGTGACCTCGGTAATACGGTGGTGGTCGTCGAACATGACGAGGAGGCCATCCGCAGTGCGGACCACGTCGTGGACATGGGTCCCGGCGCCGGGGTACACGGGGGCCGAGTGGTGGCCGAGGGAACGGCGGCGGCGATCGCCGCCGCCCCCGCCTCGCTCACCGGTCAGTTCCTGTCGGGAGCGCGTGTGATTCCGGTACCGGAATCACCCACGTCGCGGGACGATCGGCGGCTCCTCCGCATCCGCCACGCCACGGCCAACAACCTCAAGGGAATCGACGTCGAGATTCCGCTGGGCCTGTTCACCTGCGTCACCGGGGTATCCGGCTCGGGCAAGTCCACGCTGATCAACGACACCCTGTATCCCTTTCTCGCCCACCAGCTTAACGGCGCCCATGCGAGTCCCGCCGCCTGCAGCGGCATCGAGGGGGCCAATGGGCTGGACAAGGTCATCGACATCGACCAGAGTCCCATCGGCCGCACCCCACGGTCCAACCCCGCGACCTATACGGGCCTTTTCACGCCGATCAGGGAACTGTTCGCCGGGACGCAGGAGGCGCGCTCGCGCGGCTACACCCCGGGCCGATTCAGCTTCAACGTCAAGGGCGGCCGCTGCGAGGCCTGTCAGGGAGATGGAGTCATTCGTGTGGAGATGCATTTCCTGCCGGACGTGTACGTCACCTGCGACGTGTGCGGCGGCAAGCGGTACAACCGGGAGACCCTCGACATCCTCTACCGGGGCCGCAATATCCACGAGGTCCTGAATATGACAGTCGAGGACGCAAGGGACTTCTTCCATGCCGTCCCCCCGTTAAAGCGCAAGCTGGACACCCTGATGGACGTCGGGTTGTCCTATATCACGCTGGGCCAGAGCGCGGTGACCCTGTCGGGGGGCGAGGCGCAGCGAATGAAACTTTCCCGCGAACTCTCCCGACGCGACACGGGGAACACGCTCTATATCCTCGACGAACCGACGACCGGTCTGCACTTCCACGACGTCGATCAGTTGCTGCACGTCCTGCACCGCCTGCGTGACCGTGGAAATACCGTCATCGTGATTGAACACAATCTCGATGTCATCAAGACTGCGGACTGGGTAATCGATCTCGGGCCCGAGGGTGGCGACCGGGGCGGCGAGCTGATCGCCGCCGGCACGCCGCGCGCGATTGCGGCAGTGGAACGGTCCTGGACCGGCAGGTATCTCAGACCTTTGCTGGGGGCTGGGAAGGGAGAAGAGATCGCAGGCGCCGGCTGATCCCGCGCGAGTCACTCTCCTGTCTCCCCCGAAGCCGAGCCGCCTTCTGCGGCCTCGCGTCCGGCTTCCGGCTCCACGACGCGAAAGAATGTCTCCCCTTCGCCGATCATGCCCATCTCGAGGCGCGCGCGTTCCTCGTAGGCCTCGAGGCCCGTCTTGAGATCCTCCACCTCCGCCTCGAGCGCCCGGTTTCCTTCCCGCAACCGCGTGTTCTCCTGCATGCGCGCCGCCAGCGATCGCTCCAGTTCCCAGACATCCCGAAGGCCCCCGTCGTCAAACCAGAGCTTATACTGGAGGGCGGCGAGCAGCGCGACGAGCAACAGCAGCAGCAGCCTCACGCCGGGTCGCGGACCGGGAACCGCTGGCGCCTCACGCCTCCGGTTCTTGGCGCACTCCCTTGCCTGGTTGATCCAAATTCGAAACGGAGGGCCACCGTCAACCGAGTTGTTTGAGGGCGCCGCGTCCCGCGTAGCTGCAGCCTTCGCCCAGTTCCTCTTCGATGCGCAGCAACTGGTTGTACTTGGCGACACGATCGGTCCGCGACAGAGAGCCGGTCTTGATCTGGCCGACACCGGTCGCCACCGCCAGATCCGCAATGGTGACGTCTTCGGTCTCGCCGGAACGGTGCGAGATGACCGCCGTGTATCCCGCATCCTTCGCCACCCGGATACATTCGAGGGTCTCGGTGAGCGTGCCGATCTGGTTAAGCTTGATGAGGATCGAGTTGGCCACACCCCGCTCGATCCCCTCGCGAAAGATCTTCGTGTTGGTCACGAAGATATCGTCCCCGACCAGTTGCACCTTGTCGCCGAGTTCCCGCGTCATCGACTCCCAGCCTTCCCAGTCACCCTCGGCGAGCCCGTCCTCGATGCTGATGATCGGATACCTCGCCGTCCAGTCGGCAAGGTAGTCGATGAACTCCCCCGATTCCAGTTGCCGGCCCTCGGACGCCAGGTCGTATTTCCCGTCCCGATAGAATTCCGAGCTCGCGGGGTCCAGGGCGAGCCAGACGTCCTGACCCGGGAGGTATCCCGCCTTTTCGATCGCCTCCAGGATGGTCTCCACCGCTGCCTCGTTGGAGGGGAGGTCGGGGGCGAACCCTCCCTCGTCGCCTACGGCCGTACTCAGCCCACGCTTGCTCAGTACGCCCTTCAGCGCGTGGAAAATTTCCGCCCCACAGCGCACCGCTTCGCCGAGCGACCCGACTCCGGCCGGCATGATCATGAACTCCTGCAGATCCACGCTGTTGCTCGCATGGCTTCCGCCGTTCAAGATGTTCATCATCGGCACGGGCATGACGAAGGCATCGCCTTCGGCGAGGTACCGGTAGAGCGGCAGGTTGTTCTCCGCCGCCGCGGCCCGTGCCGCGGCGATCGAAACAGCCAGCAGGGCATTGGCGCCCAGCCTTTCCTTGTTCTCCGTCCCGTCCAGTTCGATCATGCGACGGTCCAGTTTCTCCTGGTCCGACGCCTCCATGCCGAGCAGGGCCTCGCGGATCTCCCCGCGGACGTTCCCCACCGCCCGGCCGACACCCTTGCCCCCGTAGCGGCCGGCGTCCCCGTCACGTAATTCGATCGCCTCGCGTGAGCCGGTCGAGGCGCCGGAAGGTACCGCCGCTCGCCCACGCTTTCCCGATCCGAGGGTGACATCGGCCTCAACCGTGGGGTTGCCTCGGGAATCCAGAATCTCGCGCGCCGCAATATTGACAATCTCAGACATCGGTTTTTCCTTGTGATTTCATAGAAATAAAGAATCCGGGGAGGGTCGCATATTCTTCGGTTAGACCGGGGCGGCGGCAGTCCTCTGGGGTGACCACACACAGCCGTTCCTTCCAGCGGGAACCGACCGGAACGCATAGGATACCGCTTTTTCCGGGGAGTCGTGCAATGTCCTCTGGCGAGTGAGTTGATAGTCACCGGCCGGCGCCCGCTCCGGTCATACCAGGTCCGATTCTTCATAAGGTCTCGATTTGATCATCTCGTCGAGACCAACCAGCCGCGCCAGAAGGTCCGCCATGCGGTCCATCGGCCAGGCGTTCGGCCCGTCGCTGAGGGCACGCTCCGGGTCGGGATGGGTCTCCATGAATAACCCCGAGATGCCCGCTGCAACCGCCGCACGGGCGAGCACGGGCACGAATTCGCGCTGGCCGCCGGAGCGCGCGCCCTGCCCACCCGGAAGTTGCACCGAATGCGTGGCGTCGAAAACCACGGGGCAACCGGTTTCGCGCATAACGGCCAGCGACCGCATGTCGGACACCAGATTGTTGTAACCGAACGAAGCGCCGCGTTCACAGACCATGATCTGCTCGTTTCCGGTCGACCGGGCCTTGTCGGAGACGTTTTTCATGTCCCACGGCGAGAGGAACTGACCCTTCTTGATGTTGACGGGTAATCCCTGCCGCGAGACCCCGAGGATGAAGTTGGTCTGGCGGCACAGGAAGGCCGGTGTCTGCAATACATCGACGACAGAGGCCACCTCCTCGAGCAGCGTTTCCTCGTGGACGTCGGTGAGCACCGGTACGCCGATCTCACGCCTGACCTTCTCGAGTATCTTCAGGCCTTCCTCGATCCCGGGGCCCCGATAGCTCTCCAGCGAGGATCGGTTCGCCTTGTCCCAGGATGACTTGTAGATAAAGGGCAGGTCGAGCGCTGCGGTCATCTCCTTCAGGCGACCGGCCGTCTCGACCGCCAGCGCCGCGCTCTCGATCACGCAGGGACCTGCGATCAGGAAGATGCGTCGGTCCGGACCGACTTCGAACCCGCAAAGATTCATACCGCTTCGGCTCTGGGGGTATCTTCCTGGTCCGCCGGCGGTATCTCGCGCCTGCGTCTGGCCGCCTGGATAAACCCTGTGAACAGGGGATGTCCATCGCGTGGCGTGGAGGTGAACTCGGGGTGAAACTGGCAACCGAGGAACCAGGGATGATCGTCCAGTTCGATCATCTCCACCAGCGCATCATCCAGGGAGGTGCCGCTGATGACGAGCCCCGCCGCCGTCAACGGATCGCGATAGAAGTTGTTGAATTCGTAGCGGTGGCGGTGGCGCTCCTTGATGACGTCCTGCCCGTACATCTGGTGGGCCAGCGTCCCCGGACGAAGGCGACAGGGCTGTGCGCCGAGCCGCATGGTGCCGCCCAGATCGGAATTCTCGTCCCGCCGCTCGATCCTGCCATCGTGGTCCTGCCACTCCGTGATCAGCGCGATCACGGGATGGGGCGACTCCCGGTCGAATTCGGTGCTGTGCGCACCGTCCAGACGGGCGACGTGGCGGGCGAACTCGATCGCCGCCACCTGCATACCCAGGCAGATGCCCAGATAGGGAATGCCCTGCTCCCTGGCCAGTCTGGCCGCGGCGATCTTGCCCTCGATCCCGCGCTCTCCGAATCCCCCGGGCACCAGGATGGCATCCACGTCCTGGAGCGCATCCGGACCGTCCTGCTCGAGTTTCTCGGAATCGACGTATTCAATATTGACCCTGGTGCGGGAATGGACTCCCGCATGCGAAAGCGCCTCGTTGAGGGATTTATAGGATTCGGTCAGGTCGACGTACTTGCCGACCATGGCGACCTTGACCTCGGACTCCGGATGCTCCCTGGCATGTACCACGGCACGCCAGTCGCTCAGATCGGCGGGGGGGCGGACAAGCCGGAACTTGGAGACCACGATTTCGTCCAGCATCTGGGCGTGAAACCACAGCGGCAGCTCACAGATGTCCTTCACATCCACCGCAGTGATGACAGCCTCTTCGGTGACGTTGGTGAACAACGCGATCTTGCGCCGCTCGTTTTCCGGCAGGGGACGGTCCGCACGGCACAGCAGGATGTCCGGCTGGATTCCGATCGAGCGCAGCTCCTTCACCGAGTGCTGCGTCGGCTTGGTCTTGATCTCGCCGGCCGCGGCGATGTAGGGCACGAGCGTCAGGTGGATGAAAATGGCGCGTTCGCGGCCCAGTTCCACGCCCATCTGGCGGATCGCCTCGAGAAACGGCAGCGACTCGATGTCACCCACCGTACCACCGATCTCCACCAGGGCGACGTCCGCGTCTCCCGCCCCCTTGCGGATGCAGGCCTTGATCTCGTCGGTGACGTGGGGGATCACCTGAACCGTTCCACCCAGATACGCGCCGCGTCGTTCCTTGCGGATGACGTTCTCGTAGATCTGGCCGGTGGTGAAGTTGTTACGCTTGCCCGCCTTGAAGCGGACGAAGCGTTCGTAGTGGCCCAGGTCGAGGTCCGTTTCCGCACCATCGTCGGTGACGAATACCTCGCCGTGCTGAAACGGGCTCATGGTGCCTGGATCCACGTTGATATAGGGATCCAGTTTGATCAGCGTGACCTTGAGGCCGCGCGCCTCGAGAATTGCGCCCAGGGAAGCGGCGGCGATCCCCTTGCCCAGCGACGAGACCACGCCACCAGTGATGAATACGAATCGGCTCACGGGGCCCCCGTCGTCAGGTGAAAATGGGAATCGGCTGTACCATCCAGACGGGGCCGCAGAATACCAGATCACCGGACCCCCCTCAACGAAATGCCTTGTTAGCGTACCGGTTAGCGCTTGTCGCCGAGCGCTAACCAACCGGTCCCGAAAGCCATATTCGGGATCAGTGCAGTCCCGTCAGCGGATGTCCTCGATGGCGAATTTCTTGTCCGTCACCTCGGGTTTGATCAGGGCGTAGCCCATGAGCTGCCAGTGCGCGAGCTCGGTGATCCCTGAGGGCACCACGACCACGAAATCCTGCAGGTCGTCTTCGGTGTAGCCATAGTCCTCCGCCGCCAGACCGCAGATCCGAAACTCGATACCAAGATCGCTGTAATAGCGCATCCGCTCCACGATATCGCGATACTTCTCATAGTTTTTTTTCGCCAACGTAACGATCTCGGTCCCGTGGATCACCACCTTGATATCCATGAACTCCGGTGCGTATCCGTAGGGGTCGTCCATCAGCGGGTTCAGCAATGAGCGCACCCAAAAGAGCGCGGGACCGGCCTTTTGCGGGTCGTCGAAGTAGAAGTCGAAGACGACCTTCTGTTCCGTATAGGGCGTCTGTTCGATCTTTGCCGCACCGGCTCCCGTCACACAGAAAACCCAGATCGACAGTGCCGTGATACCACCTTGCAGGGACTTCATGAGCGCCACCTCGTGCGGGTCCATTTGAAATAAGGCGATTGCCGGAAAATGGCATACCAGATTGCGCCGGGTGAACTGCGAAGCAGTGAACGGCTTGGGCAGGAAGCCCAAGACCGGTGCCCAAGCAAAGCAGGGACAGCGCCGCGCCGGGATCGTTCGTCATCAAGGCGC
>JAJDOJ010000016.1 GCA_022340215.1 Gammaproteobacteria bacterium | reverse complement strand
CTGTCGGACTTAGGTGATCGTAGCGAGCATGATGAGAGAGCGAGATCGAATGTTCACGATTTTGAGGCGCATAGTGGGCCTACGCAACGAAAAATCGGGGGCATTTGAGCCGAGCTCCCATCAGCGCAGTAGATTAATCCTAAGTCCGACAGGCTCCTAGTATTCCTCTGGTCTGAAGGCGCGCGCGTCCATTTATCCGATACAGACATTCAGACGTTCTATTTTCTTTATTTGTAGATTCGATATTTACCACCAGGGGTAACTGTAGATTCCTGACCGGTTTCCGGTTATGGTCTCTTGCTGTTTAGAGTTCACGGCGCAGCCAGGCAGCGCCTCTCGCCAAGGCTAGCTCACCCGCCGGGAAGGTCGGCGCGGGTCCCGTCTGGCACATCAGAGATATTCCGATTCGAGACGGAGGAAGTCCATGACGGAAGTGATCGCAACCAACCAGACCATACTGGTTGTTGGTGCCGGTATCAGCGGGATCACCGCGGCGCTCGACGCTGCGGAAGCCGGCAAGGATGTGCTTCTCATCGAGAAGCGTCCCTTCGTCGGAGGTCGAGTCGCCCAGCTTTACAAATACTTCCCAAAGCTCTGTTTCCCGACCTGCGGTCTGGAAATC
This sequence comes from Gammaproteobacteria bacterium, assembly GCA_022340215.1. Lineage (NCBI taxonomy): Bacteria > Pseudomonadati > Pseudomonadota > Gammaproteobacteria > Gammaproteobacteria bacterium. The sequence continues at coordinate 6,564 of JAJDOJ010000016.1, read as the reverse complement.
AATCAGCGGCGGATCAAGGGCAATCCCCGGCTGGACGTGCTGACCATGGCCGAAGTTGACGAGGTCAGCGGGAAGGAGGGTGACTACTCGGTGCGGATCAAGGTCGCACCCCGTTATGTCAACGAGAAATGCACCGCCTGTGGGGCCTGCGCCGATGTCGTGACCTCCGAGTTCGACGACGAGTTCAACTTCGAGATGGGCAAGCGCAAGGGCGCCTACCTCCCGTACAACATGGCCTATCCCCAGCGCTACGTCCTGGATCCCCGCATCATCGGGACCGACGAGGCGCAGAGTGCCCGGGACGCGTGCAAGTACGGTGCGATCGATCTCGATATGCAGGAAGAGACCATCGACCTCAAGGTGGGGGCGATCGTCTGGGCGACCGGCTGGCGGCCCTACGATGCGGGCAAGATCCAGCCCTACGGCTACGACCGGATCGACAACGTCATCACCAGTATGGAATTCGAGCGCATGATGGACCCCTTCGGCCCGACCGGCGGCAAGCTCGTGCGTCCCTCCGATGGCAAGGAGGCGAAGAACGTCGCGTTTATTCAGTGCGCGGGATCCCGGGACCGGAACCATCTGCTCCACTGTTCGCGGATCTGCTGCATGGCGACCTTGAAGCAGTCGACCTACGTGCGGGAGAAGTTCGGTGACGATGGCGACGTCACGGTCTACTACATCGACATCCGGACGATCGACCGCTTCGAGGATTTCTACACGAAGGTGCGGGACGACCCGAAGGTCAGGTTCGTCAAGTCCAAGGTCGCCAGCATCGATGAGGACAAGTCGACCGGCAACCCGATCCTGTACGGCGTGGATACTGAGGGGGGCGACCGTTATGCCACACCGCACGATCTGGCCGTCCTCGCTATCGGCATGCAGCCGAGTGTGGAAAACCTCCCCGTGCAGGTGGTGGTGAATCGCGAGGGTTTCATCGAGCTCGACGAGGCCAACGGTGGCGTTTTCGCCGCCGGTTGTTCTTCCGATGCGCTGGATGTCAATCGCTCGGTGCAAAGTGCGACGGCGGCGGCGCTTCGTGCGATTCAGGTGGTCAACAGAGTGGCAGCTGCGGAGGGTTAATCGGTGGCGGACGAGAAGAAGATTGGGGCGTATATCTGCAAGGGTTGCGGGCTGGGCGAGCGGCTTGACACCGATCAGCTCGAGATGATCGCGACGCGCGAAGGCAAGGCGAACTTCGCCAAGCAACATGATTTTCTCTGCAGCGCCGAAGGGGTCGAGACGATCCGCAAGGACATCGACGACGGTGAGGTCACTCACGTGCTGCTTGCGGCGTGTTCGCGTCGGGCCAAGGCGGAGGCCTTCCGTTTCGACGAAGTGGCACTGTCGCGCGCCAACCTTCGTGAAGGCGTGATCTGGGTGCGGCCCGATACCGAGGAGAACCGGGAAACCACCCAGGAAATGGCGGGCGACTACATCCGCATGGGCTGCGCGGAAATCCGGCACATGGTGGCCCCCAGGTCCAGTGGTGAACAAGCTCTGAACAAGCACATCCTGGTTGTGGGCGGCGGTGTGAGCGGCATGACTGCGGCCATCGAGGGCTCGAAGGCGGGCTATCCCGTGACCATCGTGGAAAAGACAGGTAGACTGGGCGGAGCGGCTGCGGATTTCTACCGCAAGGTTCCCTCTCGAGCGCCTTACTCGGACCCCGAGGATACCGGCGTCGCGGACCTGTCCTCACAGGTGGCGGCCGACGAAAACATCTCGGTCTATCTGAACGCGACGCTGGCGAAGACAGCGGGTGCGCCCGGGCGGTTCTCCGTGGAGATCGAGACCGAGGGCGAAGGCACGATCTCCGAGAGTTTCGGCGCCATCGTGCAGGCCAGCGGGTTTCGCCCCTACGACGCCAGCCGGTTGCCGGAACTCGGTTACGGGAAGTCTCCGGACGTGGTCACACAGGCCGAACTCGAGAAGCTCGCGATCGAGGCCGGCGACGGTCCGATCAAGCGACCCTCCGACGGCAAGGAGGTGGGCTCGGTTGCCTTCGTGCAATGCGCTGGACAGCGCAGCAAGAAGGAAGGCCATCTGTCCTACTGTTCCGGGTTCTGCTGCAACGCCAGCATCAAACAGGCGATGTACTTCAAGGACAGGAACCCGGACATCGATACGGTCGTTTTCTATACCGATCTGCGCACGCCGGGCGCGGCTGGAGAGGATTTCTACCGCAGCGGCCAGGACAAGGGCGTGGTCTTTACCAAGGCAGAGGTCAAAGAGGTCGAGCAAGCCGACGGTGGTCTCTCGGTCAGGCTGCGCGACGCGATCCTGGACGAAGATGTCGAGATGGGCGCCGACCTGGTGGTCCTGGCGACGGGCCTGGTGCCGAATTCCGGGATCGACCCCGATGCGCCGGTCGAGGAAGGCGAGGTCACCGTACCGGTCGAATCGATCCTGCATCTGGACTACCGGCAGGGTACCGACGTGCCCCAACTGGTGCACGGCTTCACCGACTCGCATTTCATCTGTTTTCCGTACGAGACGCGCCGGACTGGGATCTATACCGCCGGACCGGTCCGCAGGCCGATGGACATCCTGCAGGCCCGTGACGACGCAACCGGCGCCATGATGAAGGCGATCCAGGAGGTCGAGAACGCCGGCAAGGGAATGGCGGCGGATCCGAGATCGGGCGATCTCAGTTTTCCCTCATTCCGACGGGGAGGCTGCACCCAGTGTAAGCGCTGCACGGTAGAGTGCCCCTTCGGCGCCATCGATGAGGACGAGAAGCGCTATCCACTGTTCAACGAATCCCGCTGCCGCCGCTGTGGTACCTGCATGGGGGCGTGCCCGGTACGCGTCATCTCGTTCGAGAACTACTCGGTGGATACGGTCGGCCAGCAGATCAAGAACGTCGATATTCCGGATGAGTTCGAGGAGAAGCCGCGCATTCTCGTCCTGGCCTGCGAGAACGATGCTTACCCAGCCCTGGATATGGCGGCCCAGAATCGGATTGAATACAGTGCGTTCGTCCGCGTGATCCCGGTGCGCTGTCTGGGGTCGGTGAATACCATCTGGGTGACCGACGCACTCAACAGCGGCTATGACGGCGTGGTGCTGATGGGTTGCCAGAAGGGCGAGGATTACCAGTGCCATTTCGTCAAGGGGTCGGAACTCGCCCACATCCGGATGAGCAAGATCGACGATACGCTGAAACAGCTGAATCTGGAGACCGATCGAGTCACGACCTACGAGGTGGCGATTACCGACATCCAGCGGGCGCCACGGCTGATCAACGACATGGCGGAAACCGTCGAGAAGATCGGTCTCAGTCCGTTCAAGTTCTAGGAGATGCACGATGAGTGAAGACATCAACGTTGCACAGGTGGAGAGGTACCGGAACAACTTCCTCAAGGAAGTGACGGACAACGTCGAGGAAGGCGAATGGGTGCGCATGTGCATGCAGTGCGGGGTCTGTTCGGGTTCGTGTCCGCTCGGTCCCTATTGGGACCATCCGCCCCAGGAGATCTTCATGATGATTCGCGCCAACAAGCGCGACGAAGTCCTGAGTTCCACCTCCATGTGGATGTGCACGTCCTGCTATAACTGCATCGTGCGCTGTCCCAGGGAACTGCCCATCACGCACATCATGCACGGTCTGGCCCACTATGCGACGCGACTCGGCCTCGCACCGAAGGAGCAGCCGACGTACAAGTTTTCGCAGCGATTCTGGGACAATCTCGTGAAGAAGGGCCGCATCAACGAGTTGAAACTCGGTGTGAACCTGTATTTCATGAACGGCTTCTCCGAGGGGGTCAAGACCTCGTTGAAAATGGCACCGGTGGGCCTCGGCATGCTGAAGACCAAGCGTATGAGCCCCATGGAGATGGTGGGCGGACACTCGATCAAGGACCTCAAGGGGTTTCATGCCATGCTGAAGAAGGCCGAAGAGCTCGAGTCCGCCCGTGTCGATGCAAAGGGCGGCTCGGCGAAAAACGCGTAAGGAGGAGCCAGCGAATGGCGACCAAAGAATATTCATTCTACCCGGGTTGTTCGTCGCAAAAGGGCGCATCGTCCTCGAACTACCTCAAGTCCGTCGAGTCCATGTGCGACACGCTGGATATCTCCCTGAACACCATCCCGGACTGGAACTGTTGTTCCGCCTCCATCGGCTATTGTGGTGGTGGCGAGCTGCCGAGGCTCGCCCTGTCCGCGCGTAACCTCGCGCTCTCGGAGAAGCACAATCCCGGACAGGACGTCGTGGCGAGCTGCGCGGCCTGCTGGCTGGCGACCCGGGAAACCGTCGAGCGACTCGAGGACGACTCGGGTCTGATGGCGGAAACCAACACCGCGCTCAAGGAGGCGGGTCTTGAGTTCAAGAACGAGAACAAGATCCGGCATATGGTCGAGGTCATCATCGAGGACGTCGGCTACGAGGAGCTTGGCAAGCACGTCGTCAAGCCCCTGGAGGACATAAAGATCGCCGGTTACGTCGGCTGTCAGACCAACCGGCCGTTCGGTATCGAGGGGGAGTCCTTCGAGAACCCGAAGTATCTCGACAAGCTGGTCGAGACGCTCGGGGGCGAACCCGTTGAGGACTACGACAAGAAGGTGTCCTGCTGCGGCGGGGCGCTGGCGTTCTCGGAGCCCGAGAAGAGCCAGGCGCTGATCAAGGATATCATCGAGTCCGCCTACGATGGCGGTGCCGAGATGATCGTGACACCCTGTCCGGTATGCCAGATGAACGTCGAGGTCTACCAGGACCAGATCAACGCGAAGTACGGAACGAAGTTCAAGATGCCCGTGGTCTACTACAGTACCCTGATGACGGTGGCCTATGGCAAGAGCGCGAAGGACGCCGCACTGGAGGGTCAGGTGATCCCGGCCACCCGCCTGGAAGAGATTGCCGGCAAGTAGATCCTTCTGCCAGACAGGGAATGCCTCGGGACACAGGAAAGCCCCGCGCGGAATGCGGGGCTTTCCTGTGTCTGGCGTCCATCGAAACAGGCCGGGGTCAAGGTCTGATCATGGCCAGGTCGCCACGGCGCGGAGGCCGGGACTTGAAACCATGTCCGGTATCCTGCACGCTCGAGTTTCCGATTCCAGGGCCGCTCAGGCCGTTGTCAAACCCCGAGAGGCGCTGCCCGAAAAGAGAGGAATTCATGATCCCGCGAGGCGATGTCACGCGTTTCATCCTGGTCGTTGTCCTTTGCATCTGGGTGCCGGCTTATGCGCAGGGCGATATGGGCGGCGTTTCCGGTCGCGAGCCTCCTTCCGAGGCGCCCGGCGAAGGCCTCGAGGCCCTGCCGCACGAACCGGCCCCGGATGCCGGCGCCTGTCTTCCAGGGGCAACTCCGTGGCGAGGCCCGTACGATGACCGATACGCATACCCGCACGGTCGTGCGTCATACTGGGCATGGCGGGACTACCGGGCGCTCGAGCGTGAGCGTCGTGACCGTTATCGCGCCTGGTTGGACCGGCGTGCGGAGGCCCGCCGGTGGTGGGCGCGCAGGCACGAACCGGCATACATGCCGCGGTATCTCGATCCCCCCGCGGAGGGGGAGGATGCATCCCGACGGCATGGGTCGTTTTTCGAGCAGGACGAAGGGGAGTATCCCTACGAGCTGGGGCGCGGCGCAATGTACCGGTTCTGAATGGTGGAGTTTCCAGCCGAGCGAATACGATCGCAAGGCTGGGAGCGTAGTCTAGAGCGGTATGGCTGGCGCCGACTGTCATTTTCGGCGATCATTCGCGATTCGCACCGTTTTGCCTGTCATCGTGGAACCGCCGTTACTGGCGCACGGATGCCATAGCATAGTTGGCGTCCATGAACACCCGTAATGGTGGAACCGCTGCGCTTGTTCCACCCTACAGAATGTCTTAACTCATAAGAAAACCCGTAGGTTGGATCAAGCGAAGTGGATCCAACAGGTTGTCTAGATAGCTTTTTCGATTCCAGAGAGGAGGTGATGATGAATCCACGTAGGTTGTTGTTCCTGGTTCACCTGTGCTTCGCTGCCGGGCTTGTCGGTAGCGCTCATGCCGACATGTTTGTCTATCCCAGCGAGGGACAGAGCCAGGCGAAGGAAAACAAGGACAAGCAGGCGTGTCACGAGTGGTCCGTTCAGCAAACCGGCATCAACCCCGAGACAGTGGAGGAGCAAAGCCAGAAAGCGGCCGAGTTGGGGGCCAGCGGCAACTACGACCAGGGTCGCGAACTTTTCGGTGGTGGGGCCCGCGGGGCGGCACTCGGCGCGGTGGGGGGCGCCATCGGCGGAAATGCCGGCAAGGGTGCGGCCATCGGCGCGGCGGTTGGTGGCTTGATGTCGATCTTCCGGGCGCATCGGCAAACCGAAGAACGACACGCCTACTATAGCGATCAGATCGCGAGCGAAAAGTCCAAGTTAAAGACCTACGATCAGGCCTATGCGACCTGCCTGCGTGGAAAGGGATACACGGTGAGCGAGTAGCCTAAGGCGATTGCCGGAAAATGGCATACCAGATTGCGCCGGGTGAGCTGCGAAGCAGTGAACGGCTTGGGCAGGAAGCCCAAGACCGGTGCCCAAGCAAAGCAGGGACAGCGCCGCGCCGGGATCGTTCGTCATCAAGGCG
>JAJDOJ010000015.1 GCA_022340215.1 Gammaproteobacteria bacterium | reverse complement strand
TGCTGAAAGAGCATCCTTCTCTGAGCATCGCGGCGGTCGAGAATGCAATGGTGTTCTCAAAACCGGTGATGACCAGGCTCTCGGATGGGCTCTCGCGTGCGGGACTCTCGCCGAGCTAGAACCGATTTCCGTTGTTGGCGCATAGCCGAAGTCCCTGAGGTCAATTCGGATGACCGTTCACCGGACAGAAGCGGACATGGTAACTGGCACCTGGCTATCTGCGGAAAAGGCGAAAAGCATCTCTTGGCGGCGATGAGAAAAACCCCACCCTGGCAGGGTGGGGGAGTGGTTAGTACTCGCTGGCGAGCATGATCGTAAGAACGCGTGCTGTGACTGACGGGTCGGCAGCGTCCGGAGAGTGGGCTGACAGATCGAGATCGTAGTAGTCGACCTTGAAGAACAGCTTCGCGCCTTGGACGGTGAGCGCACCGAAGTCATGCTCGGCGTGGGGGTCGCTATCGGCGTCGAAAGCGTCGAACGCGACAACGGCCTTTCGGGCCTCAGCGACGAAGTCGGGCCCCATGGCCTGGACCCCGGTTGCGATGACGACGCTTCCACCTTTATGTCGACCGATCCGAAACGCATCGTTGAGCATGCGGATCCGCTCGGTCTTGGTGAGCGGCGTCGATCGCCACTCCATGCCAGCCTCTTCCTCGCACGCAAGGCAGAAGCTGTAGTCGAAGACCGCGTCGAGCTGCCAGTCCTGGGCCTCGGTATCCCACGATGCCCAAGCATCGCGGACAACGCGTTCTGAACCGCAGGCGGTGCAGACTGGGAATTCGGCCGACGGGTTGTCAGGACCCGGTTTGGCTTGGTTGACCGGACCGGTATCAGCCGGTGCGTTGTCTGTCATTTTAATCTCCCTTCGCTGGCTGCGCCCGAGCCAATCTCCGGCGCACCCGACAAAGGGGGAGCGATCAATCCGATGCTATTTTACCATGTGTGTCAGAGCGATGCGAAGCGTCGCACAACATCTGTTTTACGAACCGAGGGCCAATCCACGGCTCAACCAGGCCGTATTTTTTGGAAGCCGCATCGAAGAGAAAAGCCCTCGATGTGAGGGCTAGGTGAGTTCGAGGGCGTGGCAGCCCTTTTCGTCCATGAGGGCAGCGAGACGCTGCAACTGCTCGGCGGTGATCGTCTCAGTCAGAAACGATACAGCGTTGTCGATGCCGTTCTGGTGGGCTCTCAGAACCTCCAGCGGCTCGCGGACCAGGAAGAGCTCGCCGCCGTTATCGGCATCGGCCTCGATGCGATGGGCGTTGAAGATATGGTCTTCCGGCCCAAAGCCGTTCGGGAAGATCAGGGTCGGGCTTTCGCCCTTCACCGATCGCCCACAATAGGCCAGCAACTTCCCTTCCCAATCATGGATCGGGATGGCCAGCCGGCCGCGCATGATGCCCTTGGGGGCATAACCGGCACCAAAGGCTTCACAGGTCGCCTCGTCAACGCCGAGGGCCTCAACAGCTGGGTGTGCTGGCTGCAGGTAGGTCAGAGGCTGGAGGCTTCTAATGGCCCCCTTGGTCCTCTCCTCGGGAACTGTCGTGGAGCTGTTCCGGGAACTGGTACTGTTCCCTGTCGGAACTGTACTGTTCCCAACCAGGAAATCCGCGGCTTCTTTCATGCTGCAGTCGCGGATATGGGCGGCGAGGGCGATGACATCGCCGCCGGTCTTTCCGCCAAAGCAGTAGAAGGCCTGCTTGGCCGGTGTGATGACAAGGGCGCGATCGCCGCCGGTCTGACAGACCGGACAGGGGCCACGCCATTGGCCGTTGCGTTGCTTGAGGGCGAGGTCGAGTCTCGGGACCGCGTCTTCGATCCGGACGCGTTCCTTCAGTTCACCAAAATCGATGAAGGGCATGGGGATAACTCCAAGGAACGAGGGTCTCCCCCAAGTATACTTTGGGCATGGAGTCCCAAGACGGAGTTATCAACATGGCGCAAGGCAACAAGCCGGTGTTCAACGCCCGGGCCAAACGTGAGCCCGATAGCGAATACATGCAGACGATCGGTGCTGCCTGGACCTTCAAGGAAGGTGAAGGCTACGTCGTGCGGCTGCACAGTGTTCCAGTGAACTGGGACGGCAGCTTCATCCTCGTCCCGCCGAAGGATCCGGAGTGATCCGAACCCGGATTCCTATTCCCTAGTTCTTTCTGAGCCTCGTTCGCGAGGCTCTTTTCTTGTTTCTATGCGCGGTCGATCCGGAACGATTCGTGCCCGGCCCGTAGCCAGTCTCCCAACAGGAGTTCGGCCATCGGCTTGGGCGGCTTGAAATACCGTCCGAAATGATCGCAGGTCTGGAATAGCAAATAGGTGTTGCCGCGCTCGGACAGCTCGTTGGTGAGCGCCATCATCCGGTCTCGGGTCGCGTCGCTGGTCGTCACATTCAGCACCATCATCCCGGCGGTCAGATTGAGATGGCTCTTGTACAGTCCTTCTCCCACATAAGCGCGGTATTGCAGGATGGTCCGGAGGTGGCTCTTGCGATTGAATATCGACGATCGTGACGGCTCGGTGGCGCGGTCGGCCTCGACGATGAAAAAGCGATAGGACCGCTCGCCTCCCTTCCGGTACTCCAGTCCAAAGACGGCGTCCGGGATCAGATCCCTGGTCTCGGTCTTTTTCGTTGTCGGGTTTTCGAACGGGGCGGGGTGGCGCAAGACCGTGCCGGCCCGCTGCAGGATTGCCTGCTGCGGGATATAGGTGAGGCTTGGGTTCTCAAGTGTCGCCAGTTCGATCGAGGCGGTGATCGATGCCACCATGTAGCGATGGAGCCAGGGGCCTGATCCGTGAGCGCCTTGGTCGCTCCAATCGCCCCTTGCCTTGAGGGCGCTCTCAGCGGCCGGGGTCAGGTCGTACACCAGATCCTGATAGCGGGCGTCGAAGGTCTGAAACTGCTGCCACGGGCGGCCGAGATAGGCGCCGCCATCCGGCGTGCGATCTTCATTGAACAAATCGGTGAGCCGATCGCGGGCGCGCTTCTCGTTGCGGCGCAGGTTTTTGGAGAACGCATGGAGAAAGCTCGAAGACAGCGGCCCGTGGTCATGGATCTTCTGTAACCACAACAGATCGCGCTCCTGAAGGGTCAGCCGCTTGCCTGTCGGCTGACGGCGATCGCGTCGTCTGCGCTGCAGTGTGTCGTGGCTTCTGTCGTCCTGGATCATTCTCCAATCTTATCATGGCAACGATGACTACCTTGTCGGTCGCGCAGCCTGAAATGCAGTCACCACTCGGGCGATGCGCCGGTACTCGGTGTATCCGGATCGCCGGTCGTATGCACCTCGCGTGCCTTTCCCTTCCCCGCCGACGTGGCGCGCGAACCACTTCCCTGCCCCTCAAGTGCTTCGGTATGTGGATCGCCGCCATCGCTGGCGAGTAGCTCACCAGGCACTTGGTCGTCTCGGCGATCGCCATCGAGACCGTCGACCAGTTTGGTGTAGTGCACTGCATACTTGGCCCGCATGACGTCTTTGAGCTGTTCATGCTCCTCGCCTGACATGCGCGGCATGGCTTCCAGAT
>JAJDOJ010000014.1 GCA_022340215.1 Gammaproteobacteria bacterium | reverse complement strand
TCCGGACGAGGGTCAACGCTTTCACGGGCCGACGAAGGAAGAAATCCGGGAGATCGCTTCGGTCAGATTTTCCATGCTCGTGGCGAAGGAGATCCTGACGTGTCCCGGTGCGCCGAAGGCCGAACCGGGTACCAGCGCGACCCCCACCTTGTCCAGCAGCGCCTCGGAGAACCCGACATCGTCGTCGATCCCGTCCATTCGATCGATCGCGGCCTGTACGTTGGGGAAACTGTAGAAGGTGCCGTCCGAGGGCAGGCAGGCGATGCCGGGGATGGCGTTGAGTTGTTCGTGTACGAAGGCATGACGCGTCTCGAACGCCGACAGCATTTCCGCGACACAGCCCTGATCGCCGTCCAGCGCCGCCACGGCGGCGGCCTGGGAGATCGAGGCCGGATTCGAAGTGCTTTGGGATTGCACCTTTTTCATCGCGGCGATCAGTGCTGCGGGACCCCCGGCATAGCCGATGCGCCAGCCGGTCATGGAATAGGCCTTGGAGACACCGTTCAGCACGACCGTCCTGGCGTAAAGTTCCGGGCAGGCATTGAGGATGTTCGCGAACTCCCTGCCCGGGAACACGATGTGTTCGTACATGTCGTCGGTCGCGATCAGGACATCCGGGTATTCCAGCAGCACCTCACCGATCGCCCGAAGCGCTTCCAGGCTGTATGCCACGCCCGTGGGGTTCGAGGGGCTGTTGATCACGAACAGGCGCGTCTTGGGGGTGATCGCTGCGCGCAGTTGGTCGGGGAGCAGCTTGAAGCCCTGGTCCTGTCCGGCGGATACGATGATCGGTTCTCCGTCGGCCAGCAGCACCATGTCGGGATACGAGACCCAGTAGGGCGCCGGGATCACCACCTCGTCACCGCGATCGAGCAGAGACTGGCAGAGGTTGTAGAAACTCTGCTTTCCGCCACAGGACACGAGGATCTCTTTCGGATCGTATCGCAGCCCGTTGTCCCGCTCGAATTTCCTTGCGATCGCCTGCTTCAGCGCCGGGGTGCCATCCACCGCCGTGTACTTCGTCATGCCGGCCCGGATCGCCTCGATGGCCGCTTCCTTGATGTGCCCGGGCGTATCGAAATCCGGTTCTCCGGCGCCGAGACCGATGACGTCCCGCCCCTCGGCCTTCAACTGATTGGCGAGCGCGGTGACGGCGAGGGTTGGGGAGGGTTTGACCCGTTGTACGCGTGTGGACAGCCTGATGTTCAATGTAAGGAACCCCCAATATTCGATCGCGATTGCGTCGTATCATATACCCGTCACAGACAGGTTTCCCCGGTAATTGCGCGCCCTCTTCGTCCCGTGGCGGCGTTGCGATTCCTTGCAATAGAGCGGCTCACGCGTCATCGCGCCTTGCCACGCAACGAATATGACACACACTTTCTCGTGAAAACCTGTCCGCGACGGGTATACCTTGAATTCCGAGCGAGTTGACGATTCCGACGCCATGCACTTTGAACTGAAAACCGCCTATGCCCCGGCGGGCGATCAGCCCGAGGCCATCGACGGACTGGTGGCGGGTATCGAGTCGGGTCTCGCCTTCCAGACACTGCTCGGCGTGACCGGCTCGGGGAAGACCTTCACCATCGCCAACGTCATTCAGCGCGTACAGCGTCCGACGCTCATCATGGCACCGAACAAGACGTTGGCCGCGCAGCTCTACGGCGAGATGAAGGAGTTTTTTCCGCAAAACACCGTAGAGTATTTCGTCTCCTACTATGACTACTATCAGCCCGAGGCGTACGTGCCCGCGAGTGATACCTATATCGAAAAGGACGCGTCGATCAACGATCACATCGAGCAGATGCGGCTCTCGGCGACCAAGGCGCTGCTCGAGCGTCGGGACGCGATCATCGTGGCGACCGTCTCGGCCATCTACGGACTCGGGGATCCGCGGGCCTACCTGAACATGGTGATCCACCTCGACCGGGGAGAGCGGATCGATCAGCGCGAACTGCTGCGGCGACTGGCCGAGCTGCAGTACAGCCGCAACGACATGAATTTCGCGCGCGGGACGTTCCGGGTGCGCGGCGAGATCATCGACATCCACCCGGCCGAGGCCGAGCGCGAGGCGGTGCGTGTCGAGCTGTTCGATGAGGAGATCGAGCAGATCAGTCTCTTCGACCCGCTCACCGGGGAGGTGCTGCGGCGGGCGCCGCGCGTCACGATCTATCCCAAGACCCACTATGTGACGCCCCGGGAGACCCTGCTGGATGCGATCGAGGAGATCAAGGTGGAGCTCGGCGAACGCCTCGGGCACCTGCGCGCGGAGAACCGCCTGGTCGAGGCGCAGCGCCTGGAGCAGCGCACCCTGTTCGACATCGAGATGATCCACGAGCTGGGTTACTGCCCGGGTATAGAGAACTACTCGCGCTACCTCTCCGGGCGCGCGCCGGGTGAGCCGCCACCGTGTTTCGTCGACTATCTGCCGCGCGACGCATTGCTGGTGATCGACGAGAGCCACGTGTCGGTCCCGCAGTTCGGCGGCATGTACAAGGGCGACCGCTCCCGCAAGACGACGCTGGTGGAGTTCGGTTTCCGGCTGCCCTCGGCGCTGGACAACCGGCCGCTGCGTTTCGATGAGTTCGAGGCGATCATTCCGCAGACCATCTTCGTCTCGGCGACCCCCGGCGCTTACGAGCTGGAACATAGCGGACAGGTGGTCGAGCAGGTCGTACGGCCCACCGGGCTGGTCGATCCGGAAATAGAGATCCGCCCGGTCGAGACGCAGGTCGACGACGTGTTCTCCGAGGCGACCGAGCGCGCCGCGGAAGGAGACCGGGTTCTGGTCACGACCCTGACCAAGCGCATGGCCGAAGACCTGACAGATTACCTGGCCGAGCATGGTGTCCGCGTCCGTTATCTGCACTCCGATATCGACACGGTGGAGCGCGTGGAGATCATCCGCGACTTGCGCCTTGGCAGGTTCGATGTCCTGGTCGGCATCAACCTGCTGCGCGAAGGGCTGGACATCCCCGAGGTTTCCCTGGTTGCCATACTGGACGCGGACAAGGAGGGGTTCCTGAGGTCCGAACGCTCGCTGATCCAGACGACCGGCCGGGCGGCGCGCAACCTGCGCGGCAAGGTGATCATGTATGCCGACACCGTGACCGACTCGATGAAACGCGCCATCGGTGAAACCGATCGGCGTCGCGAAAGGCAACTGGCGCACAACAGGACGCATGGGATTACCCCGAAAGGCGTTGAGAAGAAGGTGGCCGACATCATGGAGGGGGCCTATGCCGGCAGCACTGCCGCCTCGGCGGACCGCTACGCCAGGGTGGCGGAGCAGACCATCGAGTCATCGCGCTATTCGGTCAGGGACCTGGAGAAGCGGATCGCGGGTCTCGAAAAAGACATGTACGAACACGCGCGGAACCTGGAATTCGAGGAGGCGGCGCGCCTGCGGGACGAGGTGGCACGGCTGAGGGAGATGGAATCCGGTGCTGCTCCGCACAATTGATTGTTGTCTGGTCCGCGAAACCTGTGGTACCTTTCGCCGCGCTTCGACAGGCGCGTAGCTCAGTTGGTTAGAGCACCACCTTGACATGGTGGGGGTCGTTGGTTCGAATCCAATCGCGCCTACCAATCTCCTTCATACAATCTTACGGTTCGGTGAGGTTGACGAATCGAGCCCCGGGATCCGGCAGGCGCATTCGCCTTTGTCACCTTCGTTATAATAAAGACGATAGCGTCCAGGAACACCGCAGGCTCAACGCCCGTCGGTTCCGTTTTGCATGGGTTGCGGTTGAATCCTGGACGAGTCCGCGCTTATGCTAATGTTTCGCGGATACGGGATCGTCGCCCCCTCGGTCGTATCGGTTCCCGGATGTCGCAGGGTAATCAGGAGTACCGCTAGGGCAATTGAGATGGCGGAGCGGTTCGAATTCAACCGCATTCGCCGGTTCACGCGGGGAACCGATCGTACCCGCTGAACGTCTAAACTGAAAATTGCGCCAAGTGGCCTCTCGTATGGGTCACCACTGGAGAACCGCCATGCCGGAAATCACACTTCCCGACGGCAGCCGCCGTCAGTTCGAACAAGCCGTTTCTATTCAGGAGATCGCCGCAGGTATCGGGCCTGGCCTGGCGAAGGTCGCGCTCGCCGGTACGGTGAACGGTCGGCTGGTCGATACCTCACATGTCGTGTCGCAGGACGCGGAGATCAGTATCGTCACGCCAAGGGACGAGGCGGGTGTCGAGGTGATCCGTCACTCCACCGCGCATCTGCTGGCCCAGGCGGTCAAGCAACTGTTTCCCGAGGCACAGGTGACCATCGGGCCGGTGATCGACAACGGCTTCTACTATGATTTCGCCTTCGAGCGGCCGTTTACACCGGAAGATCTGGAGAAGATCGAGGCGCGCATGAAGGCGCTGTCCGGAGAGGATATCCGGGTCGAGAGGACGGAGATGCCCCGCGAGGAGGCGGTCGATTTCTTCCGCGGCATGGGCGAGGCGTACAAGGCCGAGATCATCGAGGACATTCCGCAGGGTGAGGTTATCTCACTTTACCGGCAGGGTGATTTCATCGATCTCTGCCGCGGACCGCATGTTCCTTCCACCGGCAAGCTCGGGGCGTTCAAGCTGACCAAGCTGGCCGGCGCATACTGGCGGGGCGATTCGCGCAACGAGATGCTGCAGCGTATCTACGGTACCGCCTGGCCCGACAAGAAGCAGCTCAAGGCCTATCTGCATCGGCTGGAAGAGGCGGAGAAACGGGACCACCGCCGACTGGGCAGGGCGATGGGATTGTTCCATTTCCAGGAAGAAGCCCCCGGCATGGTCTTCTGGCACCAACGCGGATGGACCCTCTACCGGCTGGTCGAGGGATACATTCGCGATGTCCTCGCCGGGGCAGGGTACGAGGAGGTCCAGACCCCTGAGGTACTGGACCGTTCGCTGTGGGAGAAGTCGGGCCACTGGGACAAGTTCGCCGACATGATCTTCGCGACCCATTCGGAGAATCGGGAATACGCGATCAAGCCCATGAACTGTCCGGGCCATGTGCAGATCTTCAACCAGGGGCTGCGCAGCTACCGCGACCTGCCGCTCAGGTTGGCCGAGTTCGGCACGGTGCATCGCAACGAACCCTCCGGCACCCTGCACGGCCTGATGCGGGCGCGCCGGTTCGTTCAGGACGACGCCCACATCTTCTGCACGGAGGAGCAGCTCGAACAGGAGGTCGGTGACCTGATCGACCTCACCTTCCGCGTCTACAAGGACTTCGGGTTCAGGGACGTGAAGCTCGCCCTGTCCACGCGTCCCGAGCAGCGGGTTGGTGAGGATTCGCTCTGGGACAAGGCCGAGGAGGGGTTGGCGCGGACACTCGAAAACCGGGGGCTGGGGTACAAGCTGCAGCCGGGCGAGGGGGCATTCTACGGGCCCAAGATCGAGTTCACGCTGCTCGACAGCATCGGGCGCGAGTGGCAGTGCGGCACGATACAGGTCGATTTTTCCATGCCAGGACGCCTGGGGGCGCAGTACGTCGCCGAGGACGGTTCCCGACAGGTACCCGTGATGATTCATCGCGCCATCCTGGGCTCCATGGAGCGATTTATCGGTATCCTGATCGAGCACAACGCCGGATTGCTGCCCTTGTGGATCGCACCGACCCAGGCGGTGATCATGAATATCACCGACCGCCAGGCCGAATATGCCGAATCGGTTCGAGAGACCCTGACAGGACAGGGTTTCAGGGTGGTTTCCGACTTGAGAAATGAGAAGATTGGCTTTAAGATTCGCGAGCAAACCTTGCAGCGGGTGCCCTATCTGTTGATCGTCGGGGACCGCGAGGTAGAAACCGGAACGGTGGCCGTACGCACGCGGTCCGGTGAAGATCTGGGCGACATGTCCATCGAGGACCTTTCCCGGAAATTCGCCGGAGAGATCGCGTCACGCGGCCATTCTGCTTTGGAGGATTGAAAATCAGCGCAGCAAAGGAGCACCGACTCAATCGGGACATTCAGGAACGCGAAGTCCGGTTGATTGACGCCGACGGGGAGAACAAGGGCGTCGTATCCATTTTTGATGCTCTCAGGTCCGCCGAGGAAGCGGATCTGGATCTCGTCGAGATCGTGCCGACAGCCAAGCCGCCCGTGTGCCGGGTGATGGACTACGGTAAGTTCAAGTTCGAGCAGAACAAGAAGGCGCAGGCAGCCAAGAAAAAACAGAAACAGATCCACCTTAAGGAGATCAAGTTTCGGCCCGGTACCGACGAGGGGGACTACAAGGTCAAGGTGCGCAAGCTCATCGGTTTCCTGAGCGATGGCGACAAGGCCAAGGTCACGATCCGGTTCCGCGGTCGCGAGATGGCGCATCAGGGACGCGGTTCGGACCTTCTGGACCGGATCGAGCAGGATCTTTCTGAGGTCGGCGCCGTCGAACAGCGTCCCAAGATGGAGGGACGGCAGATGGTGATGGTGCTGGGACCGAGAAAGTAGGTTAACGAAATAGACCGGTTTCCGGTTGAACTGAATTTTGTTGGAGTATTGGCGATGCCAAAGTTGAAGACCAATCGTGGTGCGGCCAAGCGGTTCAAGCGGACCGCAAGCGGGAGATACCGCTGCAAGCAGTCGCACCTGAATCATATTCTGACCAAGAAGAGCACCAAGCGTAAGCGCCATCTGCGCGCCGCCGCGACGGTGGCCGCCGCCGATGTCCCGGCGGTGCGTCGTATGCTGCCGAACAACTAGGAAGGACGGAGACGACCATGTCCAGAGTAAAACGTGGCGTTACCGCCCACGCGCGCCACAAGAAGGTGCTCGGAAAGGCCAAAGGCTATTATGGGGCGCGCAGCAAGGTCTTTCGGGTTGCCAAGCAGGCCGTCACGAAGGCCGGCCAGTACGCCTACCGCGACCGCAGGCAACGCAAACGGCAGTTCCGCGCCTTGTGGATCGTCAGGATCAACGCGGCCGCGCGGCAGTTCGGTCTGTCCTACAGCCGCCTGATTGACGGTCTGAACAAGGCCTCCGTGGAAATCGACCGCAAGGTACTCGCCGACATCGCAGTCAACGACATCGAGGCCTTCGGCAAGATCGCCGAGAAGGCAAAGGCGGCGCACGCGGCTTGATGCCGCTCTCCGCGCCTTCGGCGCGGGGTCCTTGGAGCGGCTGTATGAGGATTCGGGGAAAGGTTACCGCCTTTCCCCTTTTTGATTTCGGATCTTGACCGTGCAGGAACTGGACAACCTTCTGAAAGAGGCGCTCAGCGAGATACGGGACTGCGCCGATGTCGCGGGTCTCGAGTCGTTGCGCGTCGGTTATCTTGGCAAGAAAGGTTCCCTGACGGCCCTGCTGAAGTCCCTGGGAAAGCTTTCCGCCGCCGATCGGCCACGTGCCGGCCAGGCGATCAACGACGCGAAGCGCCTGGTGCAGGAGGCCATCGCGGAGCGTCGCGAGCATCTGAACGCGCTGGCGGTCGAGGCGGAGCTTGGCACGGAGACCGTTGACGTGACCTTGCCAGGGCGGGGAATCGCGGCGGGGGGAACGCACCCGGTCACGCGAACGTTGCAGCGTATCGAGGACCTGTTCGCCCAGATCGGGTTCGAGGTTCGCGAGGGCCCGGAGATCGAGGATGACTATCACAATTTCGAGGCGCTGAACATCCCCGAGCACCATCCCGCACGGGCGATGCACGACACCTTTTACTTTGACCATCGCCACCTGTTGCGCACGCACACCTCGCCCGTGCAGATCAGGGTGATGGAGGACATGTCCTCCAGGCCGCCGATCCGTATCGTTGCACCGGGACGGGTATACCGCTGCGACTCGGACCTCACCCACAGCCCCATGTTCCACCAGGTCGAGGGTCTCCTGGTCGACGAGACGGTCGCGTTCTCCGATCTCAAGGGTGTCGTCGACCAGTTCCTGCGCGCGTTTTTCGAGCAGGACGACCTGGCGACCCGTTTCAGGCCATCCTATTTTCCCTTCACGGAGCCCTCCGCCGAGGTCGATATCCAATGCGTCATCTGTGGTGGCTCGGGATGCCGGGTGTGCAGCCGTTCCGGCTGGCTGGAGATCATGGGTTGCGGCATGGTCCATCCCAGGGTCTTCGAGCACGTCGGTATCGATAGCGAACGCTACAACGGCTACGCCTTCGGCATGGGTGTGGAACGCCTGGCGATGCTGCGTTACGGCGTCAACGATCTTCGGCTTTTTTTCGAGAATGACATGAGATTCCTAAAATTATTCAATTAGATAAGAATAGTTTATAAGAAATTATCAGAGGTACATCGCGAGCCTCCTCACCCGGTCCGGGCCGTTGAAACCGGATGCCGCAGGGGGTGGTCGACATACTGCCGTGGTCCCGGCTGCCGGCAATAGAAGCATGCAAACACAGTCACCCGAATGAAATTCAGCGAAGCCTGGTTGAGGGAATGGGTCGATCCGGACATCGAAGCCGAGACGCTCGGTCACCGGCTGACCATGTCTGGACTGGAACTGGACGGCATGTCCGCGGCGGCGCCCGAGTTCTCCGGTGTGGTTGTCGGGGAAGTCACCGGGGTTGCTGCGCATCCACAGGCCGATCGATTGCGCGTGTGCCGTGTGGTCGACGGTAGCGGCGAGGAACTGCAGGTGGTCTGCGGGGCGAGCAATGTCTACAAAGGCATGCGGGCCCCTTTCGCCCGGGTCGGGGCCACCCTCCCAGGGGGCATGACGATCAAGAAGGCGAAGCTGCGGGGCGTGGAGTCCTTCGGGATGCTCTGTTCGGCGAGCGAGCTGGGGCTGGCCGATTCGTCCGACGGCCTCTGGGACCTGCCGGCCGACGCCCCCGTGGGTGATTCCCTGCGGGACTTTCTGTCTCTGGACGATACCGTTTTCGAGATCGACCTCACCCCCAATCGGGCCGATTGTCTGTGCATGGCGGGGCTGGCCAGAGAGGTCTCGGCACTGACCGCCGCCGCGAATCGGGGACTCGACGTGCCGCCGGTGGCGCCCCGGTTCGACGATACCTTTCCGGTGCGGGTGGAGACCCCGTCGGCATGTCCCCGCTACGCCGGTCGGGTCATCCGCAATATCGACGCCAGCGCCCAGACACCGATCTGGATGCAGGAGAAACTGCGGCGAGGCGGTATCCGCTCGTTGGGGCCGGTTGTCGATGTGACCAATTTTGTCATGCTGGAACTCGGGCAACCGATGCATGCCTTCGACCTGGACCGGCTGTCCGGGGAGATCGTGGTCCGGCAGGCTGACGGCGGCGAGAAACTGACCTTGCTCGACGGACAGACGGTCACGCTGGACGCCGACACCTTGGTGATCGCCGACGGCGAAGGCGCGCTCGCGATGGCGGGCATCATGGGTGGGGAAGGCAGCGCGGTCCACGGCCGTACGCGGGACATCTTTCTGGAAAGCGCCCACTTTTCGCCGCAGGCGATCGCCGGGCAGGCTCGCAGATACGGACTGCGTACCGAGTCCTCTCACCGGTTCGAACGGGGGGTCGATGCCGATCTTCAGGTCCTCGCGATCGAGCGGGCGAGCGCGCTGCTGCTGGAGATCGCCGGTGGTGAACCGGGACCGGTGCTGGAGGTCGTGTCCGAGGATGGGCTGCCGGTGAGAGGGGAGATCCTGCTGCGCGAGGCGCGCATCGAGAGAATCCTCGGTGCGAACCCGGGGGTCGGAGAGGTGGAGAGGACGCTGACTGCGCTGGGATGCGGGTGCGTCAGGGAAGCGGAAGGCTGGCGCGTGACCCCGCCGAGCTACCGCTTCGACCTGTCAATCGAGGCGGACCTGATCGAGGAGATCGGGAGGGTTTATGGCTACGACAGGATCCCGAACACGACGCAGCAGTTCAGGCCGGTGATCCAACAGCGGAACGAGTCCGAGGTCTCGATGCCGGAGATCCGCAAATCGCTGGTGGATCGCGGCTATCAGGAGGTGATTACCTACAGTTTCGTCGATGAGGAAACCGAAAGACTGCTGAATCCCGAGCATTCCCCGATGGCGCTTGCGAATCCGCTTTCAGCTGATCTGGCGGTGATGCGGGGTTCGCTGTGGTCGGGGATGCTGCGTGCGGTCAGACACAATCTCAACCGCCAGCAGGGCAGGCTGAAGTTCTTCGAGACCGGACTGAGGTTCGTCAATGCGTCCGATGGCTTGCAGCAGATCCCGTCAATCGCGGGCGCGGTCACCGGCGCCGTGTTGCGTGAACAATGGGGTGTGGCGCCGCGGGAGGCCGATTTCTTCGACGTCAAGTCAGACGTTGAGGCCCTGCTTGCGCTGTCCGGCCACGATGTCGATGCGGTTTTTGCGCCGATCGAGGATCCCGCGCTGCATCCCGGTCAGTCCGCAGGTATTACCGTGAACGGGACTGAGGCGGGAAGAATCGGGGCGCTGCATCCCACGCTGCAGGCCCGGCTGGGACTGGATCAGAGGGTCTACCTCTTTGAGCTGCCGCTGGAGATGCTGCGGCGGGGCCGGATTCCGTCGTTCGCGCCGTTGTCGAAGTTCCCCGCGATTCGACGCGACATCGCGGTGGTCGTTGACCAGCCGGTGCCCGCCGCTCGTGTGCTGGACGTCATCGCAGGGCGTGACATTCCCCAGCTGAGGGACGTCATCCTGTTCGACGTCTATGCGGGAGTAGGTATACCGGAAGGTCGAAAAAGTCTCGCTTTGGGCTTGATTTTACAGGATTTATCGCGCACTCTTAATGACAGGAAAGTGGAGAGTATCGTTTCCGGAATCGTTGCCGGGCTGGCCCGGGAGCTGGGTGCTTCACTCAGGGAATAGCATGGCACTGACAAAAGCGGACATCGCTGAAAATCTGTACGAGGAACTGGGCCTGAACAAGAGGGAGGCCAAGGAACTGGTCGAGGTGTTTTTCGAGGAGATTCGAAGTGCACTGGAGCAGGGAGGGAATGTGAAGCTGTCGGGTTTCGGTAATTTCTCCCTGCGCAAGAAAAACGAAAGACCCGGGCGGAACCCGAAGACGGGTGAGGAGATCTCGATCACCGCCCGCCGTGTTGTGACGTTTCGGCCAGGTCAGAAGCTCAAGGCGAGGGTAGAGGCTTATGTTGGAGGCAGCGAATAACAGTGAATTGCCGGCCATTCCAGGCAAGCGCTACTTTACGATCGGCGAAGTCAGCGATCTGTGCGGCGTCAAGCCACACGTACTTCGTTACTGGGAACAGGAATTCCCCACGCTCAAACCGGTCAAACGTCGAGGCAACCGCAGATACTATCAACGCCACGACGTCATCCTCATCCGGCAGATCCGCAGCCTGCTCTACGAGCAGGGTTATACGATCGGCGGCGCCCGACAGAAACTGGTCGGACAATCGGCCAAGGACGACAATCTGCAGAGCCAGCAGATCATCCGGCAGACCCGCACGGAACTCGAGGACCTGCTCGATCTACTGAGGCGTTGACCCCTCACGGGGCTGCCCGTTGGCACGGGGCGGGCGGACGGTCCTTCCGGCCCCGGCATGAGCGGAGGACGTTCGGCCCTTTTCAAGTCCGTCCGATTTCAGTATTCTTTCGCGTCTTTCGGGGCGTAGCGCAGCCTGGTAGCGCACCGCAATGGGGTTGCGGTGGTCGGAGGTTCAAATCCTCTCGCCCCGACCAATGGTTTCCCGCCCGGGCGTCCTCCCAGGCGCCGGTTCTCCGGTCATCGGCTCCGAATGGCGGTTCGGGAGGCTGTTCCCGAGCGGCTTCCTCTCCGTTGCCTCGAGATGTCGGTCACACCTGCGCGCACCGGAGCGTGTGCAGGGTGATCTCAGGGGGACAGTTGAAGCGTACGTCGACGACCGAGACCCCCGATCCCCTGGACGTATAGCCCTGCATTTCGTGGTACCGCCAAGGCCCGGCGCAGAGCGCTCGCGGGCACCTCGCGTTGCAGGTCAGCGGGTATCCGCCGGGGAGGCAGATCTGCCCGCCATGCGTATGCCCGCAGAGCATCAGACTGAAACCCGAGTGCGCCGCGTGCCGGTAGATCTCCGGTGAGTGAGCCAGCAGCACGGAAGCGGCGTCCTGCGGGATGTCCAGCGAGGCCTTTTCCAGGTTGTCAGAGCGGTAGTAGTGCGGATCGTCGATACCGGCAACGAACAACGAGGCCCCGTCCCGCTCGATCCTGACGTTTTCGTTGAGCAGCATGCGGATCCCCATCTCCTCGAATCCTGGCACCATCCGGATCGTGTCGTGATTGCCAAGGATCGCGTACACCGGTTGCCTGAGGTGTGCCCGTACCCTGTCCATGGCATCCAGGGCAGGCTTCCAGTCCCCGTAGGTCTTGGCCCGGAAGTCACCCGTCAGCACGCAGAGGTCGTAGTCCAGGTCGTAAACCCTCTCGATCAGTGCATTCGGGATATCGGGGTTCATGTCCAGATGCGGGTCACTGATCTGTAGCAGGGCAAAGCCGTCGAATGCGGGCGGCAGATCGCCCATGTGAACTTCGTTTCGCCGGGTCGCCAGATCAAGCGCATTCCGGCGTCCCCTGCCGTGCAGTCCCAGCACGCGAAGCGAACCCCGCATCAGTGAGTGGATCGAGTACCAGTTCTCGATGTGAAAGAAGTTTATCCCCTGTCCAAAGATTCTGGCCTCGTTGTCGGACTCGATGCCCAGCCTCTGCCCAAGATGGGGAGGGGAAAGACGCGCAGCCAGCGCCCGATACAGGGCAGAGTCCTCCGAGAGGTGGGTCATGTGTCGGTGCTGTCCGTGGTTGGCGTTTCCGGATGCCGGTGGCAGACCGGTGCCCCGGACTGCGGTCAGCGGGGCGCATGCGCCCGGCCCTTGCGAATTGTACACTTGGCTTGTACGGGCTTCGACGTCCGGTCCAGACTTTTCGGGGTGTGCCCGTCAAGTTGGCACGAAAGGGGACTGTGATCCATTTCGGATCCGGGTAGACCCGGTCGGCAGACGAGGTTAGACGGCAGGGATGATGGTGAAGGGAAAGGGAATCCTATGGACTACTACAACCTGGGTGGCGTACTGGTACTGCTCCTGGTCGCGAACGGGGCGCCGGTCATTCTGGAAAATCTGTTCAGAGGTCGGTTCGGGTACCCCGTGGATGGGGGAGCACGGTTTCTCGACGGGAAGCCGCTTCTCGGCGCTTCGAAAACCTGGCGGGGACTGCTTGGCTCGGTCCTGGTCACCACACTGGTGGCGGAAGGCATCGGGTCGGGTGCGCAAACCGGCCTGATCGTGTCAGCCGCCGCGATGATGGGTGACCTGTGCTCGAGTTTCACGAAACGGCGCCTGAGTATCCCGCCGAGCGGAATGGCATTCGGGCTCGATCAGGTTCCCGAAGCGCTTCTCCCGCTGCTTGCCCTGCGCACTTCCATGGATTTGTCGGCTGGACAGATCGTCTTGCTGGTGGCCGTATTCATGCTGCTGGAACGGCTGCTTTCCAAGATCTTTTTCAGGATGCGACTCCGCAAGCGACCCTACTGACTGTCGGCTCCGGTGCGCTTGCCCTGCAGGGCAAGCGCGATGACCGCCGCGGGACCGAAGATCAACCCCATCGTTCCCCAGAATCGGGGGCAGCGCTGTCCATCTGCAACGTTTTCCGGTGTTGGACGTGTGCCAGGTAGACATCCGGCGTGTTCCGGGTCTCCCCGGGCAGGGGGTTCCCATATCACGAGACCTCATCAACCCGTTCAAGCCGCTTGCGGTGCTCGTCCCATCGCCAGGATGCCGTCTTCCGGCTGAGATGAACCCCCCGAGCCAACGGTCCGCCGGCTGCAATCGGCACCAGTCCAGGTTCCCGCAGAGCACCTGTTCCCCCGCCGCCGTCAGGGACAGGCGCTGCGCGTTGAATTCGTCGCGGTCGATGTCTCGCCAGGAAGTGCCGAACTCCCACGCGGGGCGAAACGGACTGCCTTCGTCGCACTGGAGCAGGGGGTGTTCGCCGACGCAGAGTCGCCCCATGTACTGCCAGAAGGTCCAGTCGCCGATTCGCCGCTCGACGCCGGGTTAGGTGATTCTCGATGACATGGGAGCATCGGCGGTGCGTGCCGGTCGGACCGCAGGGCGTCCCAGGTTTGGCCTCACCCCGGCGTTTTTGGTTATGATGGTCTCGGCAAATGCAACACCTCGTCCAGATCTACGTCACGCGATATAGGGGGAATTACAACGACATGCAGGTGCTCGCACCCGCGGCCTTCCTTCAGATGCCGGAGCCGCGCAGTTTCACGGGTCTGATGGAGCTGTATGAGGCCAACTATATCCGTTTCCGGCGGCTCTGCCCGGGTCTCGACAAGATCACTAACCACGCTGTCTCCGCGGTGGAAGGCGCCCTCGACCTGCACCTGCGGATCGTCGAGCGGACAAGGTATACCCATACAGTGATCCTGACCAGCTATCTGCAGGGGGACCGCGTCGGGTTCAGTCCCAAACCGAATCTCAGGATTCGCGTCTATCACGATGCACGACAGGCAGAGGTGCTCGACGTTCAATCCCGCGCAGGCCGCAGCGGGGCGAGCCGGCTATACCGGAGCGCGGATTCGCAGTTGGTGTTCCGCTGGCGGTGGAACCAATTTCTCTACAAGTGGCTGGGGTATTGCCTATATCATGGCTATGGTTTTCCGCTTGAGGCAGGGCGCCTCTCGTCCTCCTCAGAACCGTCCGCGGCCCCGGTTTGACCCCTGCCCAGGGCGGTGCATCAGGTCAACAGGTGATTCGCACAGGCTCGGATAAGGATTGGTCAAAGATTCTCAATATATAACTATCGCCGTAAGAAATATTAATTATCTATCTGTTTATAAACTATTAATTAGTTGGACGTCTTGTTGGTGCGGAATTTTCCGGTCTTGACGAACGGGTCCGGGTTGCGTATAAAAACCTAGTAATGCGCTAAGGAATTATGCGCCCCAATTCTGGAGATTACCAAGCGATGCGATTGTCAACGAAAGGCCGATATGCGGTCACCGCGATGATGGACCTGGCGATCCACGAGCAGGACAAGCCGGTCACCCTGGCCGAGATATCATTGTGTCAGGGGATTTCTCTCTCTTACCTCGAACAGCTCTTCGCCAAGCTGCGCAAGTGCGGGCTCGTCGAAGGGGTGCGCGGTCCAGGCGGCGGATATCGGCTCGCCAGTCCCTCCGATCAGATCACCATCGCTCAGGTCATCTCGGCGGTGGACGAAGAGGTTGACGTAAAGCGTTGCCGTGGCAACGAGGATTGTCAGCACGGAGAGCGCTGCCTGACGCACGATCTGTGGGACGATTTGAGCAAGCAACTGTACGAGTTTCTTGACGGAATTACACTGGCCATGTTCGCGAACCGTCCGGAGGTCAGGGAGGTCGCGCTGCGTCAGGATCAGATGCACAGAAGACATCAGCAGGTGCTGTTCAAACGCCCTGCGGCCTGAGCAGGACCGGTTGATCGTCGGTCCCTGCGTTATCGGGCGTTCGGATCGAATCGACGCACGCGCTGACGCAGGTCCTTCAGGTTTTCCTCGCTGTACGCCGACCCGTAACGCATTGCCGTGTACCGCTCCGTGATGCCACGGAGATCCGCAGCGATCCCGGGGTTCGCAGATGCGATTCTCTCGCCGAAATCCAGCGCTCCCTCCGAAGACCCGGGCGGCATACCCGCCGTGGTCAGCTTGCGGACGAGGCGCACGTAGACCCGTTTCAGCGGTACCGGTTCAACCGCGCGAATGCGCCAGAAGTGAAACAGCGTCAGCAATGTGGCTAGCAGCGCCATCCCGAGCGCCATCAGCCAGGCCAGTTCCCTCCAGCCCGGATTGTCGAATCCCAGCTTCTCCAGCATCGCCATCTGTCGATCCGGTCCGTATGCGACGATCCAGTTCTGCCACTGGTAGTTGATGGTGTCCCAGCCCTGCCGCAACCGGTTGAGTATTCCGGCACCATACCTGGCCCTGAACAGAAATGGGAGGTCGGAAGCCAGCGATGTGGTACTTCCGATCCCGAGTTCGACGCGCTCCGGCGAGACCGCTGCGGTGGGATCGATCCGCTCCCAGCCACTGCCTTCCAACCAGACCTCCGACCAGGCGTGTGCGTCGGACTGGCGAACCTCGATATAGTTGCCGATCGGGTTCCATTCACCCCCCTGATAACCTGTCACGACGCGCGCGGGGATGCCCGCGAGCCGCATCAGTACGGTGAAGCTGGAGGAGAAGTGCTCGCAGAATCCGCGGCGGGTCGAAAAGAGAAAATCGTCTACGGGATCCCCGCTGAGCGCCGGCGGGGTGAGGGTGTAGGTGAACGGTTCTTCGCGGAAATGTCGTAGCGCGGCGGCCACGATCCCCCGCGCCGTCGGGTACTGTTCGCGCCAGGAAGAGACTAGGGCGGCAGCGCGCGGGGCCACACCTGGTGGCAGCGCGAGGTTCAGACGGCGGCGGCGTTGCGGCAGCTGCGGGTCGGTTTCCGTGTCGAGCAGGGACTCTGCGGAATATCGCATCCGCTCGGTCACAGGCTTGATGGACAGGAGCTGAAAGGTCTGCGTCTCTATCGCCCCCGGCGGGGCGCGATCGGGAATGTCCAGGGCCAGCAGCCATTGCTTGTGGTGGGGTTCGAGCAGGATGTCGTAGGACAGCCTGCCGCTGCCCGCTAGCGGTTCGTGCCGGGGGATGGACGCCCACCAACTGGGATGCCATGTTCTGCCGTCGTAACGGCTGAGTACGGGTCCCCGCCAGTAGCGCAGTTCCCGGGGCGGAGGCGAGCCCTCGAACGAGGCGCGGAACGCCGGCTCGTTGGACAGGATGAGTTGGCTGATGCGTCCCGGTGACATGGTGTCGCTGAGCCCGCTGACACCGGACGCGGCAGCGTCGCCCAGGGACCACATCGGGCCGGAGATTCGGGGGAACAGCACGAACAGCAGCAGGGCCAGAGGAACGGAAAGGGCGAGCAGACGCAGGGCATAGCTCGATTGTTCGCGCAGACTGAGCGCTGCGGACGTATCGCCCAGTCGCAGGAAAACGATGGTAACGGCCACCGCCACCGCGGCGCCGGGAATGACGTACAGGAGATCCTGTTCGAATAGAAAGGCGGCGCCTACCGTCATGTAACCCATCATGATGACGATGAAGGCGTCCCGGAACGTGAAGGTCTCCAGTGTCTTCAGCCCGAGCAGAACGACGAGCAGCGAGACGCCAGGGCCCCGGCCCAGCAGCGTGTGGTGCTCGAACAGGATGCCGCCGGTACCGACGACCATGAGCGACCAGGTCAGGATACGGCCCAGGAGCGTGGGGCTGGCAGTCCTCGAGGCGACCCGCAGGGCGATCGCACCAAGCGCCAGTGTGGTGATCCAGACCTTCATGTGCGGTGCGAGCAGCAGGGCGCCGAGCGCCGCAATCGCGGCAACCCAATGGATACGCACCCCGATCCGTTCCCTCGTATCGTTCATCGACGCGCCGCTCCCGGGGCATCGGCACCCTTGTCCCCGCGGTAAAGGGCGAGCGCCTCGAGACAGGCCCGTTTGTGCAGTTCACCGGCGCCCGGGTCCACGATGCCCGTTGGCAGCCGCAGCCCGTAACGCAGGTGTTCTTCCTCGGCCTGCAGCACCATGCGGCACAATCGGGAAAGACGCGTCTCGGTATCGAGGGCCTGCAGATCCTCCCATGTCAGCCAGACCTCCGGGGCCCCGGCCCCGTCGTATTGCTTCACCAGGGGGGCTTCCCGGCGCGCCAATGTCTTCCAGGCCACGCGCCGCATCGAGTCGCCGACGCGGTATTCCCTAAGCCCGGAGAAGTCTTCCTGACCCGGACCGGATGCTCCCCCGTCGGGCTTCCCGGTCGATCTCAGGGCGGCGGGGGGAGGGGCCTGGGCGGACGGCGCGGGATAGACGAGTGTGGTCATGTCGAACTCGAGCCAGCTCCAAGCGTGGAACAGCCCGAAGGGGAAGCGGGTGAAGAGTAAGAATCGATCGGGCCGCAGACGCCCGCGAAACGGTGCGGAGACGGGTACGGAGACGTCGTCCACTCCCGAAGGGGGCAGGTAGGTCGTGGAACCTGGAAGGTCCCGCCAGCGCATCGTAAGCCCGACACGTGGCAAGCGGGATGGATTGTGCAACCTGAATCGGAAACGCGCTTCCTCGCCGGCGAACACCGGATGCGCGCCAAGGTACTCCACACGGACGTTGAGCAGGTTCCGATGCGCGTACCACATGGCATTGGTGCCCAGTCCGGCCAGCAAGAAAGTGAGGCCGAAGACCATGCTGTTGTTGTAGTTCATGGCGCTGGCAAGCAGGACCGCCAGCATCGCGGCGTAATAGAAGCCGAATCGCGTGGGAACGATGTAGATGCGCCGGCGGTGCAGGACGATTTCCCGGTGCGCGACCTCGTGGCGCCGCATCACCCAGTCGGCGAATCGCTCACTCATCTTCGGTGTGAAAGACGGCAGTGCCGGGCGGATCATTTCATGCTACGGGTGTCGGCCGGGTGCGGATCCGTGTCGTCCGTGATATCGGGGCGACCCGTCGAGGTCTCAGGGAATCGGGATCTCGTCGAGCATGACCGCAAGGGGATCGACGGCCCCTTCCCCTGCGGATTGCTCTAGCGAAACGAGCCGGTGTCGGGCTACGTGCGGGAGAACGTGCTGCACGTCTTCCGGCGAGACGAAGTCCCGACCCTCCAGCAACGACCAGGTACGCGCGCTCCGAAGCAGGGCAACCCCGGCACGCGGCGAGAGTCCACCCCGGAAGGTGTCCCCGCGCCGCGTGTACTCCAGGATGGCCTGTACGTAGTCCAGCAAGGGGTCGGAGACGTGGATCGTCGCCACCATCGCCTGGAGTACCTCGAGATCTTCAGGGTCGAGACCGGGCTCGAGTTCCTGCAGGATTTCCCGCCGGTCGCGGCCTTTCAGCAGATTACGCTCCGCCCGGCCGTCCGGGTATCCCAGTGCGATTCGCATCAGAAAACGGTCCAGTTGCGATTCGGGCAGCGGAAAGGTTCCGATCTGATAGGACGGATTCTGGGTCGCGATCACGAAAAACGGTGCCGGCAGCCTGCGCGTCTCTCCTTCTATGGTGATCTGCTCCTCCTCCATGGCCTCGAGCAGGGCGCTCTGGGTCTTCGGCGAGGCGCGATTGATCTCGTCGGCGAGGATCAGTTGGGAGAACACGGGACCGGGGTGAAACGTGAACAGCCCCGTGGCCCTTTCGTAGACCGACACACCGAGAACGTCCGCCGGCAGCATGTCGCTGGTGAACTGGATGCGCTGAAACTGTAGCCCCAGGACCTGCGCGATGGCGTGGGACAGCATGGTCTTGCCCACACCGGGTACGTCTTCGATGAGCAGGTGTCCTCGGGCCAGCAGGCAGGTCAGGGCGAGACGGATCTGGTGGGTCTTGCCAAGTATGACCCGCTCGATCTGATCGATGATGCGCTGGATCACTACGGGCGCGTCCAGCTGCGAAGCGGTTTCGGGAGCGGGAAAAGTCATGGACTTTTTGGGGATCCGTCGTGGTAGGTTGTCGGGTCGAACCCGCTGTTCAGCGGTGTTCGCGGCAATCGCAAACGGCCGGGTCCCGACTCGTCGAACACACCGAGCAGTTGCCGGTTCTCGATGAAACGGGCCGGACTGTTCTGAATCTAGCACTTTCCTGGTAATTCGCCCGACCCACTCAGTGTCCTGCATTCGAGAAACCGGCCCGGCGTATGAAACGGTTCGTCGGAAAATGGTGCCCGCGACTTCGTCCGGGCACGGTAATGTTCCTGTTCGTGAGGTTACGCGGGCCGCAGATTATAGGAACCAGGAGCAGAGCGTGTGCGCCCTGAAGGAGCCCTTTATTTTCTGGCTCTGGCAACGCGTGGCAGCCGTGCAGATCGCCTTTGAGTCCCGCGACCCGACGGCGAGTTCAGAAGTCCTTTTTCGTGACCTTTGCGGCTTCGACCGCCACCACCGAAGTCCCCGTGAACAGGATATCGTCCTGGTTCAGCACCGGGTCGTCCGTCGCGGCATTACAGGTGAGCGACGCGGTGTATTCGCCCGGCTCGAGAAACGCGGCGCGGTACCTGAACAGGTCGTCCCGGTAGCGAACCCTGGCGACTGATTCGGGATTTGTGTGTCCGGACGACTCACCGCTGTCTGGGATGAAGACATCGTCGGGAATCACGTCTCCCTCGTAGACGTAGACCGCGCATCCGGTGTTCTCCGTGCTGGCAATCCCTCCGAGGCCGGAGATGGTCGATCCGTCAATCTGTCCGGCAATGGCCCCCACCGTCTGCGTATCGACGATACGGGCGGTAGGACGCAGGGTATAGGCTTCCTTCGATACCGGCTTGCTGATCGCCTTGTTCAGTTCCCAGTCGACGGTAAAGGCCACGTGACCGCCGGGATCCACGTCGAAGGCGCGATGCAGCTTCAGCCCGTTCTTGTCGCAGCTGGGGCAGGACAGGGGATGACGCTGACCGTCGATTGTGATCCAGGCGGCTTCGGGGGCGAGATCGGTCTCGAGCCTGATCCACTGATAGTGCCCGGCGGGGAGTTCGAGTTTGTCGAGGATCACGACGGATTGGCCGTCACTCAGTTCCAGCATGTTGAGTTGACGCGGAGGATCGATCTTGAACGAGATGTCTTCGCCTTCACCGCCGTGAATGTGGCCGCCCGTATAAGTGAAGACGACCTCGTCCGCGCTGGCGACCGGAGCATCGGTTACCGCTAGCGACAAGCTGCCGGGAGCGTCGTCGCCTCCGCAACCCGCCAGCGTCAGACCCAGTGCCATGGGCAGCGACAGCAGGGAGATTCTGGGCGTTATCTTCATGGTGATATACCTGTTCGACAGGTTGAGTTGACCGAATGATATGTCGATTCCTGGATTCAACGTACCGTGCAGGGACAATGATGCCGAATTTTCCGACGGGTGACGGGTCAATTCCTACCGGTCGCTTGTCTCCCCGACCCTTTGCCCGAAACGGTGCTCGGCCCACCGTGGTGTTCGGCTACCCGGTTGCCTGATCACGGCATCGACCGGATTCGCCTCTCCCCGGACCGAGCGCGTCTTCAGGTTGGGGGGTCGGGCGTTACCTATCCACTGGCTTGGCGTCTCCTTGTCGAATTCCGACTGGCTTCCGCTGCCGCTGATTTCCGGTTTCTGACCGCTGGTCCGCCTGGTCGGGTGCACACGACCGATTGGTCCCGAGACTGGCGAAATGTGATGCGTGTCTCAATACACTGATCTCCAGGGTCGAACGACGAGCGACAAAGCCCGCAACCGACGGGTAGCGAGACGGATCGATCCCGGGGGTGAAAGCCCTCGATAGTAACGAGTTCTGATAAAGGCAGCTCTTACCGAAAGGTTTGAGGCGCAAAGTCACCGGTCTAAAGGGCGTCAAGCCCCAGGACAGCGGGACCGCCGGAATTCCTGACCGTGTCCGCCACATGCCGTGGCGCGCGAAAAAACTCGCGACTGGTCGGAGTAACCCCGCCACCGCTCAGGTGGTCGGGCCAGCGTGCGAATGTTCTTTATCGA
>JAJDOJ010000013.1 GCA_022340215.1 Gammaproteobacteria bacterium | reverse complement strand
CCCACAAGGAAATGCGCCACGTTAAAAAACGCTTCGATTGGGGGTGCGTTAACAAGTGGCAGGATGGAATATCAGGTAGGTATAGCGCCTTTACGCTTATTGCTATGCTGTAATCTACTTGAAATCAGTTTAAGCTCACCCTTATTTTACCAACAATGAACCGGGCACACTCATTTATCGGCCTCGAATCGCCAAGTAATTCGCTGGTCTTGGGAGTTTTGCAAGAGGCTCTAAGGTAATTTATTAACAGGAGCCACAGGCGTGGCAAGCTGATTCGTTCAATTTGGGAATGGGACGACTATGAGTTCCCGAGCTGCGATTCCACCCAGGCCGGAACGCTTTGCAGGGCGCCCTGCAGCGCCGAGGGATCGTTGCCTCCGGCCTGCGCCATGTCGGGGCGTCCTCCGCCGCGGCCTCCGACCTGCCTCGCGACTTCATTGACGAGGTCACCGGCCCTTATAAGCCCGGTCGAGCCCTTGCTCACCCCGGCAACGAGGTTGACCTTGCCATCCCGGACCGTCGCCAGCACGACCGCTGATTCTCCCAGTTTGTTCTTGAGCTGATCCGCCGTCTCGCGCAACGACTTCGGGTCGGCACCATCGATCGCGGCCGCCAGCACCTTGATACCTGCGACATCCACCGCCCGTGCCGCCAGGTCCGAACCGGTCTGCCGCGCCATGCCGGCCTTCAACCTGTCCAGTTCCTTTTCTAGAACACGGGTGCGCGCGACCAGTTGGCCGACCTTCTCGCCCACCTCGTCACGGGCACCCTTGACCAGTTCGGCGACCCGCTCCAGGGTCTTTTCGTGTTGATCGATCCAGTCGAGGGCACCCTGGCCCGTAACCGCCTCGATTCGCCTGACGCCGGCGGAAATGCCGGTCTCGGAAATGATCTTCAGCAACCCGATATCACCAGCCCGCTCGACGTGGGTACCGCCACAGAGCTCGGTCGAGAAATCCCCGATGGACAGCACCCGCACCTCGTCACCGTATTTCTCTCCGAACAGGGCCATGGCGCCGAGCTCCATGGCTTTGTCCATATCCACCACGCGTGCACTGGCCGCCGCATTCGCCCGGATCTCGCGATTGACCAGGCGTTCGATCTCCGTGAGTTCCTCCTGCGTGACCGGATCGGGATGAGAGAAATCGAATCGCAACCGGTCCGGCGCGACCAATGAACCCTTTTGTGTAACATGCGTCCCGAGTACGGTACGCAGGGCGGCGTGCAGCAGATGGGTGGCGGAGTGATTCAGCACCACGGACTGCCGGCGTTCGCGGTCCACCTCCGCGTCGAGGCGTTGTCCAACGCTGATCGCACCGGACTCGACCCCGCCCATATGCGCGTGAGCCGCCCCCTGTTTCTGAGTGTCGCTCACCCGAAATCGCGACTCGCCGGAGCTCAGGGTCCCGATGTCTCCGACCTGCCCCCCGGACTCCGCGTAGAAAGGTGTTCGGTCGAGAAACACAACACCTTGCTCACCTTCGCCGAGGGACTCGACCGCGGCACCATCACGGTAAAGGGCGATTACCGTACCCTCGTCCGCACAACCGTCGTACCCGGTAAACCGGGTTTCCCCCTCGAAATCTCCCAGCGACAGGGCTTGCTCCGAACCGAACCGGCTGGCGCGCCGGGCACGCTCGCGCTGTGCGGCCATATGTTGCTCGAAACCCGCCATGTCGAGCTGCAGGCCGCGTTCGCGCGCGATATCGGCGGTCAGATCCGCCGGAAAACCGTAGGTGTCGTAGAGACGGAAGATGGTCTCTCCGGGGATCACCTCCCCCGACAGTCGCGATACGTCCTCTTCCAGGATACGCAAGCCCTGATCCAGGGTCTCGGCAAAACGCGTCTCCTCCCGCAACAGCGCCTGCTCGACCCGGGTACGGGCCTCGACCAGTTCCGGGTAGGCATCGCCCATGACATCGGCCAGCGGTGTGACGAGCCGGTTGAAGAAGGGCTCCCTTAAACCCAGTGCATGACCGTGGCGCACGGCACGGCGGATGATGCGGCGCAACACGTAACCACGCCCTTCGTTCGCCGGCAGGACCCCGTCGGAGATGAGGAAGGCGCAGGAGCGTATATGGTCGGCGATCACACGAACCGAAGGACTTTCCGGGTCCTGCGGCTGCACGAGATCCACCACCGCGTTGGTGAGATGGCGGAACAGGTCGATATCGTAGTTATTATGGACGCCCTGCATCACTGCGGCTAGACGCTCCAGGCCCATACCGGTATCGATGGAAGGGTTCGAGATGGGATTCAGCGTACCATTAGTGTCCCGGCCGTATTGCGTAAAAACCAGGTTCCAGACCTCGACATAGCGATCGCCTTCGGCGTCGGGACTGCCCGGTGGACCGCCGAAAACCGCCGAACCATGATCGTAAAAGATCTCGGAACATGGACCGCACGGCCCCGTGTCGCCCATGGTCCAAAAATTGTCGGAGGCGCCGATGCGCCGGAACCGGTCGGCGGAAACCCCTAGCTCATTCAGCCAGATTTCGGCCGCCTCGTCGTCTTCTTCGTACACCGTGACCCAGAGGCGCTCCTCGGGAATATCGAGGACGCGTGTGAGAAAATCCCAGGCGTACTCGATGGCCTCACGCTTGAAGTAATCCCCGAAGCTGAAATTGCCCAGCATCTCGAAGAAGGTGTGATGGCGCGCGGTATAACCGACGTTTTCCAGGTCATTGTGCTTGCCGCCGGCGCGCACGCAACGCTGGCTGCTTGCCGCCCGGGTATAGGACCGTGTCTCGCGCCCGAGAAACAGGTCCTTGAACTGAACCATGCCGGCGTTGGTGAACAGCAGCGTAGGGTCGTTCGCGGGCACCAAGGGGCTGGAAGGCACAATCTCGTGCCCGCGTTCCCGGAAATAGTCGAGAAATCCGCGTCGTAGGTCGGCCGTCGTCTTCATCGCGTCAGGTTCCCGACGAATCCCTCTGTGGCCCTGTCTTGCAAGGCACACTCATCCCGGATCCCTCAATACCCGCCTCACGACGTCCTCCGGGAACCCACGACCGGAGAGAAAGCGCGCCCTTCGTGCCTTCTCCCTGTAATCCGGGATGTCACCGGCGGCCCAACGTTTTCGATACAGGGTTTTCGCAACTTCAATCCATTTATCATCAAGACTTGACAACTCGCTGTTTACTATACTTTCTGACACGTTACGCTGGCGAAGCTCGGCGGCGATCTTCAGCGGTCCGTACCCTCGTTCGCGACGCGAACGGACAAAATTCTCCGCGAACCTGGCATCGCTGAGGAGGCCCTCGTCCTCGAGACGGTCGAGTACGACATTGCACTCCTCTGCGCCTATCCCGGCGCGCCGCAGCTTTCCCTCGAGTTCGGCACGTGCATGTTCGCGACGCGCCAGCAGGCCGAGGGCGCGTTCCTCTGCGCTACGCCTCGGCAGGTTCGGCCTCCTCACTCGTCTTCACGTGCTGCTCGGGCAGAAACCGTTCGCGCAGCGCGGCCTCCACGGCCTCGGCGACATCCGGGTTCTCCTTCAGGAACTGCCGCGCATTCTCCTTTCCCTGGCCGATGCGATCGTTGCCGTAGCTGTACCACGCACCCGACTTGCCGATCAGCCCCTCCTGCACGCCGAGGTCGACGAGTTCACCCATACGCGAGATACCGTCACCGTAGAGGATCTCGAACTCGGCCTTTTTGAACGGCGGCGCCATCTTGTTCTTGACCACCTTGACGCGCGTTTCGCTGCCCACGACCTCGTCTCCGCGCTTTATCGCGCCGATACGCCGGATGTCCAACCGAACGGAGGCGTAGAACTTCAGCGCGTTGCCGCCGGTCGTCGTCTCGGGATTGCCGAACA
Source organism: Gammaproteobacteria bacterium (assembly GCA_022340215.1). Classification (NCBI taxonomy): domain Bacteria; kingdom Pseudomonadati; phylum Pseudomonadota; class Gammaproteobacteria; species Gammaproteobacteria bacterium. The sequence continues at coordinate 14,699 of JAJDOJ010000013.1, read as the reverse complement.
TCACACCGATCTTCATGCGGATCTGGTTGATGAAGATCACCATGGTGTTCGACCGCTTGATGTTCCCGGTGAGTTTGCGCAAGGCCTGAGACATCAACCGTGCATGCAGGCCAACGTGCGAGTCGCCCATGTCGCCCTCGATCTCGGCCTTCGGCGTCAGCGCGGCCACCGAGTCGATGATGACGACATCCACTGCGCCGGAGCGCACCAGCATGTCGGCGATCTCCAACGCCTGCTCGCCCGTATCCGGCTGCGAGACCAGCAGGTCGTCGACGTTCACACCCAGTTTTCCCGCGTACCCGGGATCGAGCGCGTGCTCGGCGTCGATGAAGGCCGCGGTCCCGCCCAGCTTCTGGCACTCCGCGATCACCTGAAGGGTCAGCGTGGTCTTGCCGGAGGACTCCGGGCCAAAGACCTCGACCACGCGCCCCTTGGGCAGGCCACCGATACCCAAGGCGATATCGAGACCCAGGGAACCGGTGGAGATCACTTCTACGTTGCGCTCGGTCGCGTCACCCATGCGCATGACCGCGCCCTTGCCAAACTGACGTTCGATCTGCCCGAGCGCCGCGGCCAGCGCCTTCTGTCTTTTTTCGTCCACGTACATCCTCCCGATTCGTGCCGTCGAGCGAACGACCGCGCCTGCGAAAACGCCGCCCCGTCGATTGGGCAAATCTCTAAACAAGCGGATTATTCCACATAACCGTTTGCCTTGACATGCGCCCCGAGGAATCACGGGGTCGATCCCGGTCCGGTCCGTCCTGCGGCCTGACGGGTCGCGTCAGTGGGTGTAGTCCCGTACCGGATGGTATCGCACACCACCCCGGATGCTCACCGACTCGATCAGCGAGAATCCCTCGACACGCCAGGGGATCGGGTCGACCGCCTCAGGGGTCTCGGGAGACGGGCGGGCCTTACGGAACAGCGTGATATGCAGATGCAAGGGCCTCGGGTCCGGCGCGTAGCCACAGGGCGCCAGGGCGGTGTTCAATTCCCGCACCATGCGCTCGAGTGCCGACGGGATTTGTCCTGCGCCCAGCCACAGGACACCGGTGCGGGGAAAGCAGCCGGTCCGGTCGAGTTGCAGATCGAAGGGCTCGACCGGGACTTTCGCTGCCCGCTCCTCCAGGCACGATGCCGTGCTCTCGCTCACGTTGCCCACGAACGCGAGTGTCGCGTGCAGGTTCTCGCTCGCCATTGGCCTGCCCCGTTTTCGTGGCAGCTCCCTGGCCAGGCGCGCGATCCGTGCACGCGTGGCGTCGTCGGGCCACAACGCGAAGAACAGTCTTCGGGTAACGGGCTTATCGGACAATCGCCAGTACACCTTCGAGTGCGACCCTCACCGCCTGGCGGCGCACGGCATCGCGGTCACCGATAAAATACCGTCGCTCCGTCACCGCGGCGGCCGCCTGCGTCTTCCAGGCAAACCACACCGTACCCACCGGCTTGTCCGCCGTCCCGCCGTCCGGGCCGGCGATGCCGCTGACCGCGAGGGCCACGTTCGCCAGGCTGCGACCCAGTGCGCCTGCCGCCATCTCGCCGACAGTCTGCTCGCTCACCGCGCCGTGCCCCTCCAGGGTGTCCTCGCGCACACCCAGCATCTCGCGCTTGGCCGCGTTGCTGTAAGTGACGAAGCCACGATCGAACCAGGTCGAACTGCCCGCGATATCGGTGACGCATTTCGCGACCCACCCCCCCGTACACGACTCGGCCGTCGCCAGCCGCCAGCCCCGGTCACGCAGGGCATGCCCGCACCGCAACGCCAGTCGCTCGATCTCCTCTTTCATGGGGACACCATAGCGAGGCGGCCCCCCGAGTGACAAGCACCGGCGCGCCGCACCACCAGACAAGAAACCGGGGCTTGCCCGGACGCCTCCCCGATCGATACACTCCCGGCGCATGGCACTCCCGGAGGAACAGTTCCCCGCCCACACCCCCATGATGCAGCAGTATCTCGGCATCAAGGCGGAGCACCCCGACATCCTCCTTTTCTACCGCATGGGCGACTTCTACGAACTCTTCTACGACGACGCGCGCCGAGCCGCGGAGCTGCTCGATCTGACACTGACCGCACGCGGGCGCTCGGCGGGGGAACCCATCCCGATGGCGGGTGTCCCGGTGCACGCGGTGGACAACTACCTCGCAAGGCTCGTGCGACTCGGGGAATCGGTGGCCCTGGCCGAGCAGATCGGCGATCCGGCAGCGGCCAAGGGACCGGTCGAGCGCAAGGTGGTTCGCATCGTGACGCCGGGCACCATCACCGAGGACGCCCTGCTGGACGAACGGCGCGACAACCTGCTGCTCGCCGTCTCGAGTGCGGACGGGGTCTACGGTATCGCAGCGCTCGAACTGAGCGTGGGTCGGTTCGTGGTCAAGGAGGTGACCGGAGTGGAGGCCTTGCAGGCCGAACTCGAAAGGCTCAAACCCGCCGAAACCCTGGTCTCGGAAGACCAGGGCCCCACGCTTGACCGCGGTGGAGTTCACCGGCTCGCCCCCTGGCATTTCGATAGCGAAACGGGGCGTCGCACCCTGTGCGAGCAGTTCGGTGTCAACGACCTCAATGGCTTCGGGTGCCAGGATATGGGGCCAGCCATCGGTGCCGCCGGGGCATTGCTGCAGTACGTGAAGGACACCCAGCGCTCGGCCCTTCCCCATATCAATTCACTGCGAACCGAACTCTCCGGCGATGCGGTGGTTCTCGATGCCGCGAGCCGGCGCAACCTGGAGATAGAGACCACGCTTTCCGGGGGTTCGGAGCACACCCTCGTACACGTGCTCGATCGTACCGCCAGCGCGATGGGCGCGCGCTGCCTGAGACGCTGGATCGGTTCGCCACTGCGCGGACGTGGACTGCTGCAGGCGCGCTTCGACGCGATCGATACACTCATTACATCGGGTTGCTTCACACCGGTCACCGATATGCTGCGCGGCATCTCGGACATGGAGCGGATCCTGGCGCGCGTGTCGCTGGGCTCCGCCCGCCCCCGAGACCTCTCGGGCCTGCGCGACACACTCGCCCTGCTGCCGGAACTGCGGACCCTGACCGCCCCCCCGGACACAGCCCTGCTTCGGGAAATCCACGAGCGCCTGGGGGAACACCCGCAGGTACTCGGCCTACTGCAACGCGCCCTGGTGGAGAATCCACCCGTGCTGATCCGTGACGGCGGGGTGATCGCCCCGGGTTTCGATGCCGAGCTCGACGAGCTTCGCGCCATCAGCGAGAACGCAGACGGCTTCCTGATGGGACTGGAGCAACGCGAGCGCGAGCGCACCGGCATCGCGAACCTGAAGGTGGCCTACAACCGCGTCCATGGCTACTACATCGAGATCTCCCGCGCGCAGGCCGACAGGGCGCCGGAGGACTACACCCGCAGGCAGACGCTCAAGGGGGCCGAGCGTTACATCACCCCGGAACTCAAGCGCTTCGAGGAAAAGGTGCTAAGCGCCCGCGAACGTTCCCTTGCCCGCGAGAAAGCCGCCTGGGAAGGCCTGCTGGGAGAACTGAGACGTTCCATCCTGCCATTGCAGACCTGTGCGTCTGCGCTCGCGGAGCTGGACGTGCTTTGCTGTTTCGCGGAACGCGCCGGGACCCTGGATTACGTCAAGCCGATCCTGACCGGGGAACCGGGGATGAACATCGAGGGCGGCCGGCATCCCGTCGTCGAGCGGGTCCTGGACGATCCCTTCGTGCCGAACGACCTGTGCCTGGACCCGGAACGTCGCATGCTGGTGATCACCGGGCCGAACATGGGGGGAAAATCCACCTACATGCGCCAGTCCGCGCTCATCGTACTGATGGCCCACATCGGCTGCTTCGTACCGGCGAGCCGCGCGGTCATCGGACCGGTGGATCGGATCTTCACGCGTATCGGTGCGGCGGACGACCTCGCCTCCGGGCAATCCACGTTCATGGTGGAGATGACCGAGACCGCGAACATACTCAACAACGCCACCGAGTGCAGCCTGGTGCTGATGGACGAAATCGGCCGGGGCACGAGCACCTTCGACGGCCTCTCGCTGGCCTGGGCATGCGCGGCACACCTGGCCGAGGAAACCCGGTCCTTTACACTATTTGCAACGCATTATTTCGAACTCACCGCGCTGCCCGAACAGCACGCTACCGTGGCGAACGTTCACATCGACGCGATGGAGCACGGCGAACGGATCGTGTTTCTGCACGCCTTGAAGGACGGTCCGGCAAACCAGAGCTACGGGATCCAGGTGGCACAGCTCGCGGGGGTCCCGCCAGGAACGCTGGCGCGCGCGAGGGACAGACTTCGACTGCTCGAGAACCAGAGCGTCACACCGCAGAGTTCGGGCCCGCAACTCACGTTGGCGCTGGAACCGCAACCCGGACTGGCGGCCCTGCGGCTGCTCGGGGAATCGGACCCCGATTCGCTCACGCCTAGGGAGGCGCTCGACCTGGTCTATCGGATGAAGGCGGCACTGGATTGAAGGGAGAGGGACGTAAGACCCTCATGCTTCGCCGGCCCGATCGTGCGCGAGGCATCCACGGCAGAGCCGCAATGACGCGGTGCCGTGGCGGAGCCCCGGCACCAGGGAATAGCGCTGCAATGAAGCGGAGCAGGGTATGCCCGGCATCGGGGAAATCAGGAAGTGGTATTCAAGTTTATCACGGAAATTCGCCGAGCGGACGTCGGAAGGTAAAGCGTATCGGTTCACCGACCAGCTGGCGTCCGGCTTCTCCTGGATTTCCGCCGATCAGACTGAAAGGCAGGGTGATGACCCAGGTCGCCGCGCCGATGATCATCGCCCCCAGACCCAGTGGCCGGGCAACGACGCCATCGACGAGCATCGCCGCTGGCGAAGGACTGCCATCACTGAACTGGGACTGCGCGGCCACCTTGCCCGAAGCGGCGACCGATGCTGTGCCAATCGCGATGACAAGCGTCAGGGAAAGGAGATTCGACTTGATCTTCATTTTTGCAGCCCTTGCCAGGTAAGTGTGCCCCAACTGCCTGTAAACATAGGTGGCAATGCCGAATGTGTCAAATGAGCGGCCGCCTTTCCCCCGACATCGAAGCCCGTCGGCGCGGTTGCGCCGACGGGGTGTCTTTCACCGCCGATTCACCTGCTCGTTGTGTCCCCATGTGTATGCGGGTTCCCTTTCGATTTAGAATAGCGAATTATTCGATATCTGCTGCTATGGAGAAGAACCGATGACCTTTGTCGTCGTTGAGGACTGCATCAAATGTAAGTACACGGACTGCGTCGAGGTATGTCCCGTCGATTGCTTTCACGAAGGCCCGAACTTTCTCGTCATCGATCCGGAAGAGTGTATCGACTGCACCCTTTGCGAACCCGAATGTCCCGTCGAGGCCATCCTCCCGGAAGACGACCTCTCTGCGGATCAGCAACATTTTCTGGCATTAAACGAGGAACTGTCCCGCGAATGGCCGGTGATCACGGCCAAGAAGGACGCACCCCCGGACGCCGACGACTGGGCGGGCAAACCCGGAAAACTGGATCTGCTTGAGCGCTGATTCCGGACCCGCGCAGGGGTGACGAACGATCAGCGGCCCGTCATGTCGAGACAGCGCCCGGCATTGCACAGCAACTCGTACCCGATCGTCCCCGCGGCGCGGGCCACCTCATCCACACCCGGATCCGCCCCCCAACCAACGACCTCGTCACCGATTCGCGGTCGCGCGACACCACGCAGATCGATCGTGATCATATCCATCGAAACGCGGCCGGCGAGCCGGGCCCGCCGTCCGTTCACCACTACCGGGGTCCCCGAAGGCGCGTGCCGGGGATAGCCGTCGGCGTAGCCGATGGCCGCGACACCGATCGGCATGTCTTCCTGACACACCCAGGTCCCACCGTAACCGACGGCCTCTCCGCGGCGCCGCTCGTCGATCGCGATCAGCGGACCGCTCACTGTCATTGCCGGTAGCAGCCCTTCGTGCTCGGGATGGGTATCGGGGAAAGGGCTCGAGCCGTAGAGCATGATGCCGGGCCTCACCCAGTCCCGGTGTGCCCCGGGGAAGGCAAGCACACCGGCTGAATTGGCGATGCTCTGCTCACCCGCCAGTCCGGCAACGGCATGATCGAACGCAATGATCTGACGTTGGGTGGCCGGATTCTCCCGGTCGTCACCGCAGGCCAGATGCGTCATCAGGACGATGTCCTCGCGCACCGCGGGCAACCGCAGCAGGCGTTCTTGCCAAAGGGCCGCATCCGCTGCCGGGAGACCGAGGCGATTCATACCGGTATTGAGTTTCAGCCAGACGCGCAGCGGCCTTGCCGGCCCGACCCGTTCCAGCAGCTCGATCTGATCCGGTCGCTGTACCGCGATCCAGATGTCCTGCGCCGCCGCGAGTTCCACCTCGGCTGCGTCCCGGCAGCCCTGAAGCGCCAGCAGAGGGTGTGAAACGCCGCCATCGCGCAGGCGCGCGGCCTCGGCAATGTTGGCAACGGCAAAGCCGTCGGCCGCTGACAGGGCCGAGGCCGCCGTCAGGGCCCCGTGACCGTAGGCGTTGGCCTTGATGACGGCCATGACTCGACTCCCGGGTGCGGCCTGCCGGACACGCGCCAGGTTGTGCTGCAGTGCGTACGGATCGATCCGTACGCACGCGCTGCGGGTCATCAGAAGGACTCGCTGGTGTACGACTCGGAGACGTAATTCTCGAAACTGGTGTACTGGCCGAGGAAGGTCAGGCGCACCGTGTCGATCGGCCCGTTGCGCTGCTTGCCGATAATGATCTCGGCGATCCCCTTGTCGTTCGACTCCTCGTTGTATACCTCGTCGCGATAGATGAAAACGATGAGGTCGGCGTCCTGCTCGATAGCCCCGGATTCACGCAGGTCCGACATGATGGGCCGTTTGTTGGGGCGCTGTTCCAGACTGCGGTTGAGCTGGGAAAGGGCGATCACCGGGACGCTCAGCTCCTTTGCAAGGCCCTTCAGGCTGCGGGAGATCTCCGAGATCTCGGTCGCACGGTTCTCGGCGGTGCCCGTGACCTGCATCAGCTGCAGATAGTCGACAACGATCAGATTCAGGTCGTGCTCGCGCTTGAGCCGCCGCGCCCGAGCTCTCAGCTCGGTCGGGGTGAGACTGGCCGAGTCGTCGATAAAGATCGGCACCTCGCTGAGCATGGCGACCGCGCTGCTGATCCGCGGCCAGTCCTCCTGAAGCAGCCTGCCGTTACGCAGACGGTGCTGGTCGATCCGTCCCAGCGAGGATAGCATGCGCATGGTCAGTTGTTCGCCCGGCATCTCCATGCTGAAGATCGCCACCGCGGCGTTGCGCTTGACCGCAGCGTACTGCGCCATGTTGACCGCGAACGCCGTCTTGCCCATCGAGGGCCGGCCGGCGACGATGATCAGGTCGCCGTTCTGTAGCCCCGAGGTCTTCTCGTCGAACTCGGCGAACCCCGTGGGCAGGCCGGTGATCGGATCGTCCCGCTCATAGAGCTCGTCAATCCGGTCGACCGCGGACTTGAGCAGGGTACTGATGCTGCGGAACCCCTGATGCGCCCGCGCGCCCTGATCGGCGATGGCAAAGACCTTCTGCTCGGCCTGGTCGAGTAAGGCCTTGGTGTCCTGCCCCTCGGTTTTGAATCCGCTGTCGGCGATTTCCGTTCCGACGGTGATGAGCTGCCTGAGGACGGACTTTTCCCGCACGATATCCGCGTAGGCTCGAATATTGGCGGCACTGGGCGTGTCTCTCGCGAGCTGTCCCAGATAGGACATGACACTGGCCTCGCTGAGCTCCTTTCGCTGCTCCAGCCAGTCACTGAGGGTAACGAGATCGAAGGGCTTTCCGGCCTCGGCGAGTTCGCTGATCGCACGGAAGATGACGCGGTGGTCGTAGACGTAGAAATCGACCTCGGCGATACGGTCGGCGACCTGGTCCCAGGCGTTGTTGTCGATCACGAGGCCGCCGAGCACGGACTGCTCGGCTTCCATGGAATGCGGGGGGACTTTGAGGCTTTCGATACTTGCGGGCCTGTTGCGCTGCGCTAGCGGAGTGTCTGACATGGGATCAAGACCCGTTGGGTATCGTACCGGATGCCTGCTGCCAGCGCGCCGGGCCGAATCGGCTCGGTAGACCCGCACGATATCCCTTCAGGGCAAGCGCCGCGATCCCTCCGGCGATCCGGATTCCCGCCCGGAACCACGGGAAGCCCGGTCAGGATTGTGTGTTACTCGGGAACGACGTTGACCGTCACGACCACGTTGACGTCGGAATGGAGATGGATCCCGATCTCGTACTCCCCGGTCTGGCGAATGGGGCCGGAGGGCATCCTCACCTCGCGCTTGACCACTTCCGCTCCGGCCTCGGAAATCGCCGCGGCAATGTCGTCGGGACCGACCGAACCGAAGAGCTTGCCCTCACTGCCCGCCTTGACCGTGATGTTCACGACCAGCCCCTCGATCTGCTCTCGGCGGGCCTCGGCGGCCTCGAACCCTTCGGCCGCGGCGTTCTCGAGCTCGGCACGGCGCGCCTCGAACTCGGCCAGGTTCTCGGCCGTCGCGAACTTGGCCTTACCTTGGGGGATCAGATAGTTGCGGGCATGTCCGGGCTTGACCTTCACCTTCTCCCCCAATCCCCCGAGGTTCTCGATTTTCTCAAGCAGAATGACTTCCATCGTCTCGCACCTTCAAAAAAGTAAAATTTTGGGTAGCCAATGTGCCGGAGCGACCCCGGACTACCGGTACCAATTTCGTGAATCGGACCAGGACTCTCCCGCCCCCGGGTAAGCCTGAACTCGCGCGGCGCACGACTCCCGCTTCAATCCTCGCCCTGCCCCTGTCGAGAGCCGAATCGCCTCCGCAGGTCGACGAAGTTGTCCATCACGCCCAGGGCGATCAGGGCCGCCATCATCTGCGGCATCGCAATAATCAGCAGCGCGTAGAGCCCGATCAGCCAGGGCACCGGATTGGCGGACCGGGCGCTGAGACCGTGAACCACGGCAATCCCCTGCAGCAGGAACGGCAGCAGCGCCACCAGGGCCGCTTCGGTCAGGGCGCTCGACTTCTGCAGATACGCCGCCACCAGCAACGCGGTACCCACGATCGCCAGGGGCCTGCCCAGCCTCAGTTCCTGGAACTCGCTCCGGAACCCACCCGGGTTGTACAGCACCGATTGCCACCAGCGCGCGATCAGCAGCGACAGTACCGCCACCAACATCAGCGACGAAACGACCGCCCCCGTCATGATCACGGAAGCCGTCTGCAGCGTCTCGTCAATCTGCTCGGCGGGAACCTCGACCTGCTCGAGGTTCGTTCGAAAGTACTCGTCCAGCAACGCCGTCCAGAGTGCCGCCAGGTCCGGGACCGCGGTATGGAGAACCCCGAGTAGTACCAGACCGAGCACCGCCGCCGTACCGACTGCAAGCCGCAGTGAAATCGTATACCGAAGCACCAGTGCCAGGATGAAGACCGGCGCCCACTGAACAAGGCCGAAAATCAGCCCTGCAGACGGCGTCCCCAACGCCAGCCACCCCAGGGCGGTAGCCACCGCTAACGCCAGCGCGGCAACCTGCAGTCCGTTGCTTGCTCCGCTCCGCAACGTAACCAGGGCCAGGGCGGCGCCGCTCAGCAGCGACAGTGGCGGAAGGACGAACGCCAGCACCACGAAGCCCAGAACTGCCGTGGCCGCCTGCAAACGGCCTGCCATGATGTAGGTGGCCAGTTTGCCCATCATCGGGAGCTCACCCCACGGGAATCCTTGCCGAGCTGTATCTTCAGACCCGGGTTAGTGACGCCTTGCATGACCGTCTGCAGCCGGTGCGTCACAACGCTGAGCCGGATCTTGATCCGCGACTGGAATCAGTGGCGGTCGCTGTACGGCAACAGCGCCAGATATCGGGCGCGTTTGACCGCCTTCGCCAGCTGCCGCTGGTAACGGGCGCTGGTCCCGGTGATGCGGCTGGGCACGATCTTTCCGGCCTCCGAGACGAAACCCTTCAGCAGCTCGAGATCCTTGTAGTCGATCTCGGTGATGCCTTCGACGGTGAACTTGCAGTATCTGCGACGTCTGAAATAACGAGACATGGTCAATCCTTCTGGAAAAGTCTGTTGGGTATCACGACCGAACGTACTCAGCCGGCGGCGGTTTCCTTATCGGCCGAGTCCCGCTCGGTCTCCCGGGCCGGTTCACGGCTGCCGTTACCTTTCTCCTTTTCCTTCTCGCGCTCACGGGCGAGCGGGGACGGCTCGGTGACAGCCTTCTTCATGGTCATCACCAGATTGCGGATCACGGCATCGTTGAACCTGAAGGCGTTGTTCAACTCGTCGAGCGTCGCCTGGTCACACTCGATGTTCATCAGAATGTAGTGCGCCTTGTGCATCTTGGAAATGGGATAGGCGAGCTGCCTGCGGCCCCAGTCTTCAAAGCGATGGACCGTACCCCCTCCGGTCTCGATCATCGAGCGGTAGCGCTCGACCATCGCGGGGACCTGCTCACTCTGGTCAGGATGGACCAGAAACACGACTTCGTAGTGTCTCATCATCGGCTCCTTTCGGGTTGTAGCCTCCCGGAACCGGGCACCGTCGGGGCGCATCAGCCGGTGAGGCAAGGAGAGAAGGGTTGTCTGAAAAACGGGCGATTCTACTTGAGCCCTGTCGTCGGCGCAATCGAAGGGTCGGGTTGCGCGAGCCGCTGCCTGCGCGCCTCGAACAGCGCAACCCCCGCAGCGACCGAGGCGTTGAGGCTCTCGACCGTGCCCTGCATCGGAATGGCGGCCACCCGATCGCAGAGTTCACGCGTCATGCGCCGCAGGCCCCTGCCTTCGGAGCCGGCCACCAGTACGCAAGGCGCCCTCAAGTCCAGGTCATAGATCGAGGACTCCCCGTTTCCCGCGAGCCCGTAGATCCACAATCCCCGCGACTGCAGTTCGCGCAGCGACCGGGCCAGGTTGTTGACCGTAACGAACGGCACGCGCTCCGCCGATCCCGCCGCCACGGCGCGCACCGCGGGCGTCAACGTTGCCGAACCCTTGCGAGGCGCCACGACCGCCTGCGCACCCGAGGCCTCGGCGACCCGCAGGCAGGCGCCGAGATTATGGGGATCGGTCACCTGGTCCAGCACCAGTAACAATGCCGGCCCTGCCCTGCCGTTCAACACCGCGTCCAGCACCTCGAGCCCCGGAGGCGCCGGCCTACGGAAACGGGCCACCACCCCCTGGTGGTGTTCGGTTCGCGCCTTTCGGGTCAGGGTCCGTGCATTCGCCTGCTGGGTCCGCAGTCCCGCGTGCCGCGCGGCCCGGATCAGCGCCGTCATTCTGGCGTCGCCCCGTTCGGGGTCAACCCAGAACTCGAGGACATTCCCTGGCGCTGTCTCGATCACGGCCGACACCGCGTGAAACCCGTAGACGAACTCCTCGCTCTTCACGATTAACGGATTACCGGCGTCCGGTGCGTTTCTTGCCCTTGCGGCGCACCCGCGGTCGGGTTCGGTCCCGGCCGGATTTCGGCTGCACCAGGTGTTCGGGTTCGAAGTCGATCTTGCGTTCGTCCAGGTTGACCCGAACGACGCGAACCCGCATAGGATCGCCGAGACGATAGACGGCGCCGCTACGTTCTCCCGCCAGCCTGTGGCCAGTAGGATCGAAGTGATAATAATCCTCGGGCAGGGCCGTCATATGCACCAGTCCCTCCACGTAGATGTCCGCCAGTTCCACGAAAAGTCCGAAGGAGGTCACCGAGCTGATCACGCCGTCGAAGCTCTCACCGACCTTGTCCATCATGTACTCGCACTTCAGCCAGTACACCACGTCCCTCGTCGCATCGTCGGCCCGTCGCTCGGTCATCGAACTATGCTCGCCCAGCGCCCGCATCTCGCCGACACCATAGTGGAACTCGGACGGTTTGCCGCCCCTCAGCCGGTGACGGATGGCCCGGTGCACCAGCAGGTCGGGATAACGCCGGATCGGGGAGGTGAAATGCGCGTACGCCCCAAGCGAGAGTCCGAAATGGCCGTTGTTCTCCGCGGTGTAAACCGCCTGCGAAAGGGACCGAAGCAGAACGGTCTGGATGAGATGGGCATCAGGCCGCTCCCCGATCGAATCGATCAGGCGCGCATAGTCCTTCGGTTCGGGGCATTCCCCGCCCCCGAGCTGCAGCGCCACCTCCCCCAGGAAGCTGCGCAGGGCCTCGAGCCGATCTTCGGCCGGGCCCTCGTGGACACGATAAAGCGCCGGCATCCGGTGGCGAAGCAGATAGCGCGCCGCGCACACGTTGGCCGCGATCATGCACTCCTCGATCATCCGATGCGCGTCGTTGCGGACCAGCGGCACGATCTTTTCGATCTTCTTGCCGGGTCCGAACTCGATCTGCGTCTCGGTCGTCTCGAAGTCTATCGCCCCCCTGCGCTTGCGCGCCCGGAACAGGGCACGAAAGACCGCGTGCAGATCGTCAAGGTGGTCGACCAGCGCGCCGTGGTTGCGACGTGCCCTGACATTACGATCGATGACGATCGCGGCGACCTCGTTGTAGGTCAACCGCGCCGCCGAGCGCATGACCGCCTCGCGAAAGTGGTATTTCCCGATCTTTCCTTGAGGGCCGATCTCCATCTCGCACAACATGCAAAGCCGGTCGACGCCGGGATTGAGCGAACACAGAGCGTTAGACAGGATCTCCGGTAACATGGGGATCACACGCCCCGGGAAATAGACGGAGGTCCCGCGGTTCCTCGCCTCGTCGTCCAACGCGCTGCCTGGATTCACGTAGGCCGATACGTCTGCGATCGCGACCAGCAGCCGCCAACCCTTGCCCTGTGGCTCGCAATAGACGGCATCGTCAAAGTCCTTCGCGTCCTCCCCATCAATCGTCACCAGGGGCAGCTTGCGCAGATCCACCCGTCCGGTCGCCGCCGATTGCGGAATCTCGGCCGGGAATTCGCCCGCCTCGGCCGTCACGGTTTCCGGCCATTCGTGCGGAAGGCCGTAGCTGCGCATGGAGATGTCGATCTCCATGCCCGGCGCCATGTGATCGCCCAGTACCTCGACGATCCTGCCGATCGGCTGGTTGCGCTTCGTGGGCTGCTCCACGATGGCCGCGATGACGATCTGCCCGTCCCGGGCCTCGCCGATATTCTCCGGCGGGATCAGCACATCCTGGTTCAGCCGCTTGCTGTCGGGCGCAACGAAGCCGATGCCCCCTTCCTGAAAGTACCTGCCCACCACGGACTCGTTGCGGCGCTCCAGAACCTCCACCACGGCGCCTTCCCGGCGTCCCCGCCGGTCAATACCGGTGATCCTCACCAGCGCGCGGTCCCCGTGCAGCAGGCTTCGCATCTCGCGCGCGGTCAGGAATACGTCGTCGCCGCCCTCGTCGGGGGTCAGGAATCCGAAGCCGTCCGGGTGCCCGATCACTCGTCCCGGCACCAGTTGCGCCTCGTCCACCGGCAGGTACCCGTCACGGCGATTGCGCAATACCTGCCCATCACGCGTCATCGCCCGCAACCGCCGATCCAGCGCCACCCGGTCGACTTCCTCCTCCAATCCCAACAGGCCCGTCAGCTCATCGAAACGTATCGGGTGCCCTTGATCCTTGATCACCTCAAGGATGAGTTCGCGACTGGGTATAGGACGGTCGTACTTGCCCGCCTCCCGTTCGTGGTAGCGGTCCTTGTATCTTTTCTTCTTCGGCATGGATGATCTCGAGATTGACGTTGGTGCTGAAAACGGTCTCTCCGCTCCAGGGGATCTGAAAGGGTGACGGGGCTGCCGTAAGAACCCGGGCCATCGGACAGGTCACCTGCGGAGCCAATTTGTGCGCTGCTTTCCCGCACGATACCGTAAGTCACGGGTGCAGTGATACATTAAGCCAACGCACAGCCTCACGAGGCGTTACCTTGAAAGATCTCTCGACCGGGACCGGGCATGCGCCGATCCGGATTGACAACCCGCAAGCCAGTGGGTAAATTGCGCGCTCCCACAGCCGGATGGCCGCCTTGCCGAGGTGGCGGAATTGGTAGACGCGCTAGCTTCAGGTGCTAGTGGGGGTAACCCCGTGGAGGTTCAAGTCCTCTCCTCGGCACCATTTTACTAGACTATCCCAGACCACCAAAGACCACAAAAGGCGCTGTATTTACAGTGCTTTTTTCTTTCTGCTTTTCTGTTTCGTTGTCACTCACTGTCCACGATAGTCACATAAATGGAGCGCGAGTGGAGCATGGGTGGAGCGCAGATTGGTACTTACTCTTTCCAACGTTCGCACGTTCACTGTTCATGATTCGCGCGCGCACGTCGTGTTAGCCGTTGAAGAATGCGCATACATCCATCCATGCAATGACTGCCGAACAAACAACACTGAAGCTCACATAAATTCACACCGGCAAGACAGGACAACTCACCCGGGTGAGTCACTCATGTAATGAACCTTTGTGCTGATATAGTTGACCAGATGGGCAACTGGTCACAAAAACTCACAATATCGATGCACTTGAACAGACCCGGCAGCGCGTCGCCGAGAAAGCCGAGGTGGCGGCATCGTGGGTATTACAGCAGCTGGTCCAGCTATACCATCGTTGTATGGAAGAGATAAGGCGATTTCTGTCAAATGACATACCATCCCGCTTGTCTTTGTCGTCCGTCCTCTGTGTTGCGACAACAGTGACATAGTTCGACTATGCGCCTGTTGTCGCGTCTTGATGACGAACGATCCCGGCGCGGCGCTGTCCCTGCTTTGCTTGGGCACCGGTCTTGGGCTTCCTGCCCAAGCCGTTC
>JAJDOJ010000012.1 GCA_022340215.1 Gammaproteobacteria bacterium | reverse complement strand
CGGTATGCAGACCTGGTGTGGCGAAGTGTCCGAGCGGTTCGGATTTTTTGTCGAGCTGGAACCGTTTTTGGTCAAAGACCTTGAAGCTCAGCGGATCCTGACCGGGCTTGACGCGCTCGGAGCGTCGCTTCGTGGCCTCGTTCTGCATGCGATGCCGCACGTGGCCGATCTTGCCGCAGTGCTTCGCGATCGTTATCCCGGCAGGGCACTGGTTTCAGACCGGGCCGGGGAATCCGGATTGCCGCCGCTGTGGCGCCCGGGGATCGCACACGTGGCGGGTCCGGTCGGTCTGGCGCGGTTCGATGCGCTACCGCAGGCCATGCCGCTACGCCGGTTACTGGAGTCGTTCATGGCAGCGTCATCCGGACCGCAACGGGCACTGTTTCTCGACGCGCCCTACGAGACCCTGGAGACCGCCAGAACGATTGCTCGCCTGTTGGGATACTAGCGCCTGTACTTGCCCGCGCTTGACAGGGACGGATGCTGTCGCCGAGACTCGGCGGTTCCTGCGCGAACCCCGTCAAGATCGACCAACGGGCGCGCGAAGCGCAGTGCCGGGAATCGAAGCACCCCTCAACCGCAACGTTATCTCACCCTGGAATGGATATCGACCCTTCCCGCGGCGCGGACGATACTCTCGTCACGATCCGGGACCTTACATTCAGTCGCGGAGCAGGGCGTATCTTCGCGGGCCTCGATCTGGATATCCCACGGGGCAAGGTAACCGGCCTGATGGGACCCAGCGGCACCGGCAAGACCACGCTCCTCAACCTGATCGGGGGTCGATTGAAGCCCGATCGAGGCACGGTCCGCGTGGACGGACAGGTGGTTCACAAATTGGGTCGTCGCGACCTCTACACGCTGCGCAAGCGGATGGGCATGCTATTCCAGAGCGGTGCCCTGCTGACGGACTTGAGTGTCTTCGAGAACGTTGCCTATCCGCTGCGCGAACACACGCGTCTACCCGAGCCGGTGTTGCGGGAACTGGTCCTGATTAAGCTCGAAGCCGTGGGGTTGCGCGGCGCGCGTGACCTGATGCCGGCCGAGCTGTCAGGGGGTATGGCGCGCCGCGTCGCCCTGGCGAGGGCGATCGCGCTGGATCCCATGATGATCATGTATGACGAGCCGTTTACCGGGCTCGATCCCATCACCAAGGCGACCATCGTCAAGCTGATCCGGGACCTGAATGCGACGCTCGGGATCACCAGCATCGTGGTTTCCCACGACGTCGTCGAGACGATGGAGATCTGCGATATCGTGTATGTCGTCGCCGAGGGGCAGGTGATCGAGTCGGGGACGCCGCAGGCGCTGGGGAACAGCCGCTCGAAGTGGGTACGCCAGTTTCTCCGCGGCCTCCCGGACGGGCCGGTTCCGTTTCACTATCCGGCCCCCGATGACTGGGGCGGGCTCTGGCCGGAGCCGGACCGGTGACGGGTCTGTTCCAGTCGCTGGGACAGTGGGCCCTGGGGAAATTCGAGAGGCTGGGCCGCGGCAACCTGTTTCTTCTCCCTACGCTGGGCAGTGTTCCGGGGCTCGCGCTACGGCCGGGTCTGGTGGTGCGCGAGCTGTACTCGGTCGGCGTGCTGTCCCTGGTGATCATTGTGGTGTCCGGTCTATTCGTCGGCATGGTGCTGGGGCTGCAGGGTTATGTGACGCTGGCGCGTTTCGGCGCCGCGGAGTCGCTCGGCGTGGCGGTCGCGCTCACCCTGGTCAGGGAGCTCGGGCCGGTCGTCACTGCGCTGCTGTTCGCCGGGCGCGCGGGATCGGCCCTGACCGCGGAGATCGGACTGATGAAGGCAACCGAGCAGCTGGCGGGACTGGAGATGATGGCCGTGGATCCGGTAAAGCGTGTCGTGGCCCCGCGTTTCGTCGCCGGCTTCGTGTCCGTGCCACTGCTCACGGCGATCTTCAGCGCCGTGGGCGTCAGCGGCGGGTATTTCGTCGGCGTAGGCCTGCTGGGTGTGGACGCCGGGGCCTTCTGGTCGCAGATGCAGGCCCAGGTCGACATTGAACAAGACGTGATGAACGGTGTGATCAAGAGCCTGGTATTCGGGTTCGTCGTGTCCTGGATCGCGGTTTTCGAGGGGTATGACGCCATCCCGACGTCCGAAGGTGTCGGGCGGGCCACGACCCGCACCGTGGTCAACTCCGCCCTGGCGGTGCTGGGTCTGGACTTCATCCTGACCGCCCTGATGTTCGGGAATTTCTGAGTACGGGCGTGACGACGGCGAATGGAATCTGCGGATTGCGCTGCCGCTCCATCCAGGCTACGAGTGCCTTTACGACACTTTCGGGCGGTGGGTGTCCCAGGCGGCGGGTTGCGCTTCACGATTGCGCCCTCCGATCCGGGGCGGAATAATGCGCCATGGCAGGACAAAGGCAGATGACGAATCGAAAACTCGAGGTACTGGTTGGCGTCTTCGTGGCGGCGGGGTTCGCGGCGCTGCTGGTGCTCGCGATGCAGGTCAGTAATCTGTCGACCTTCTCGCCGGGCGAGAGCTATACGCTGACGGCGAGGTTCGACAATATCGGCGGGCTCAAGGTGCGCTCGCCGGTCACCATTGGCGGGGTTCGGGTCGGTCGCGTGTCGGCGATCCGCTACGATCCCGAGGCGTTCAACGCGGTCGTGTCCCTGTCGATCGACGCGGACCAGGATTACCTCCCCGTCGACACCGGCGCCAGCATCTACACCTCGGGATTGCTGGGAGAGCAGTATATCTCGCTGGAACCCGGGGCGGAGGCCGCGGTGCTGAAGGACGGCGACGTCCTCCAGTTCGCCCAGTCCGCCGTGATACTAGAGCAGTTGATTGGAAAATTCGTACTGAATTCGGCCACCAAATGAACCACTGCATTTCCCGGATCTACTCCATACGGGCGTTCGTCGCCACATTTCTCTTGCTGAGTGCAGGGGGCTCATCGGCGGACCCGGTGCCGGGATCGCCGACGAGGCTGGTCATGGAAACCTCCGAGCTGGTGCTGAAGGTTATCCAGGAGGAGACGAGTGCGCCGAAACCCAATATGGCGCGGCTGTATTCCCTGATCTACGATGCCGTACTTCCGGTGCTCGATTTCGACGGCTTCGCCAAACTGTCGCTCGGGTCCCATTGGCGCAGTGCCACGCCAGCTCAACGCGTGCAGTTCACCGAGGAGTTTCGCGGCATGCTGATCCGGACCTATACGAAGTACCTGCTGGATTATGCGGGGACCGAGGTACAGCTGGCGCCGCGTCAGCCCTCATCGCGTTCGCCGAAAGTGCAGATCGTACAGGTCATCATCACCATCCCCGGAGAGGCGCCCCTGACGGTCAATTACTGGTTTCGGCTCGTCAACGGGGAATGGAAGGCGTACAACGTCGTGATCGGGGGATTCGACCTGGTCCAGCTTTTTCGCCAGAAGTTCGGTGCGGAGATCGACGCGAAAGGTCTGGATGCCGTGATCGAGGACCTGGCGACCACCAACCGGGAGAAATCGGACCCTGCGAGGAAAGGCGGGTCTTGAACCGGGAACCGACGGGGTTGACCTGCCGGGGAGGGTCGCTCGCCCTCTCCGGGGCATTGGATGCCGCGACCGTGCCGGACCTGTGGCAGGTCTCGGAGCGGGAGTTGGCGAATTGCCGCGGACCGGACGTGAGCATGGACCTGAAGGCCGTGGATCGCGTCGATAGCGCGGGGCTGGCGTTGCTGGTCGCGTGGCTCAGGCTGGCGAAACGGCGAAGCTTGTCCATTCGATACCGGAATGCGCCTGCGCAACTGCTGGCGCTCGCCAGCGCGAATCGTCTCGAACGCCTGGTGCTCATGCTGGCCGAAGACCGTCGGGAGGGCGTTGACGGGGCGAAGCCCTGAGGTTACGCGCGCAACCGCGCCGAAACGGATCGAAGCGGTCACCGAACGGAGCATCATGGAGAAACTGCTGATCAGGGGCGGCGTGATGCTGCACGGCGAGGTCCGGATATCGGGGGCGAAGAACGCCGTGCTCCCCATGCTGGCGGCCACCCTGCTTGCGGACAGCCCCTCGATCATCAGCAACGTCCCGCACCTTCAGGATGTCACGACCACCATGGAATTGCTCGGCCGCATGGGGGTGTCGCTGATGGTGGACGAACGGATGAACATCGAGGTGGATCCGGGGACCATTACCGAGTTCAAGGCGCCGTACGAGATGGTCAAGACGATGCGCGCCTCCATCCTGGTGCTCGGCCCCCTGCTGGCCCGGTTCGGGCGGGCCGTCGTCTCCCTGCCGGGCGGATGCGCGATCGGTTCCAGACCCGTTGATCTGCATATCCACGGCCTCGAGTCGATGGGTGCGGACATTCGGGTGGAGGGCGGATACATCCTGGCGAAGTGCAAGCGTCTGCGCGGGGCACGGATCGTGATGGACAACATCTCCGTCACCGGCACCGAAAACCTGATGATGGCCGGTTGTCTGGCCGACGGTGTCACGGTGATCGAGAACGCCGCCCGGGAGCCCGAGGTGACCGACCTGGCCGCTTGCCTGAACGGCATGGGGGCCGTCATCGAGGGCGCTGGTGGGGACACGATCACGATCCGGGGTGTGAATTCTCTTCAGGGTTGCCGTTACCGGGTCCTGGCCGACCGGATCGAG
>JAJDOJ010000011.1 GCA_022340215.1 Gammaproteobacteria bacterium | reverse complement strand
GTCGCGAAGATGCAGGAAAAGGTACCGGTGCAGACAGATCAGTTGAATATCCCAAGGTCCCAGCGCAGAAGGCCTGCGCCACCGCTGGAGGCGATAGTCGCAGAACACCCCGAGCGCAATGCCGCCATTGTTGCGGCTTATGCGACTGGCGCCTACAGCTACCAGGAGATTGCCGATCATTTCGGTTTGCACCCGGCGACGGTGGGACGGGTGATTCGCAGCCGAAAGCTATCATGCGAGACCTGACCCCCAGCCTGCAGCGATCTGTTGGTCTGCTTGATTCGGTCGACTTGCTGGCCAGCGATGCCCAGGTGGGTCGTTACGCGAGCTTGATCGCCGCACCGACCGAGGCGCAGACGAACCTGCTCGCGGAGCATAAGACGGATAAACGGCCCCCTCTGCAATTCGCGAAGCCAATCTCCCCCCCTTAGCTCCTTGGTCTACGGCAATATTTCTGCCAGATACTGACGAAATCCGTGGCCAGCGACGGTGCTTCTCCGGTCAACCTGTGCCGTTGCACCGAATTCACCCTCCCGTTCTGGCCGTCACTCCATAAGGCCGGCTGCCTCGCCCACCAGGGCAGCAGCAATCGCGAGCGGTAAGGTGAGCTCACTTGGTGTCGGCCAAACGTAAGAGATTCCTAAGCGATCAGACCACGACGCCATGAGTAACCGCCCGATGAGTCGCCCGCTACTTTCATTCCCCCGCCGCCAGTGCGACGGGATCCTGCCGGTAGTAGGCACTCAGCAACACGAACACCTCGGGATAGAAGGCCCTGATCGCCTGGGGCTGCATAAAGAAGGTCTCGCTCAGGACCGCAAAGAACTCGCCCGGGGATTCGCCGGCATATGCGTCGCAGGGGAGAGCCACGCCGGCATCCAGCCGCATGTTGAAGTCCTCGAAGGCGGCGGTGAAAACCTCCGTCCATCGTTTCCGGTTCATGTCGCGATGCAGCGGCGGCATGCCGTTGGCCGATCCGTTGAGCTGGTCCAGCTTGTGGGCGAACTCGTGGATCACCACATTGCTGCCACCCCACGGGTCGCCCGCCCCCTCCAGGGTGTGTTCCCAGGAAAGGATGACCGGGCCACGGTCCCAGGACTCACCGACCAGCGATCGCGTGGACTTGTGGACCACCCCGGCCTCGTCGACGGTCTCGAACGGAACGTGGAACTCGCCGGGATATACGACCACCGCATACCAGGCGCGATACAGATCGAGGCCGAGATTGAGTATCGGTATACAGGCCTGCGTGGCGATGAACCACTGCATGGGGGGGGTGACCTCCAGCCCCCCCGCCCCTTCGACGGTCTTGTCGGTGAGAAACCGCCCGGCAAGACGCCGCAGCCGTTCGCGGTCGGGAACCGGATACCGGGCGAGCGGAGTGAGCGCGGACGAAAGGGCCGACCAGGCCTCGTCCGGGATGCCGGAGACCCGGCCGCGATATCCGAACAGTCGGCCGATCATGGCGGAGGTTCAGGCAGCACTGGCGAGGAAGATCGCCCGAACCGGCGCCGGGTGGCCCTCGACCGTCCGCGTCGGGTCGTCCGGATCCAGGGCCTCGGCCAGCGACTCGAAGGGCATCCAGCTGGTTCGCCGTTGCTCCGATTTCCCGGTCGGCGTCACGTCGATGCAGCGGACCCCGGTGAAGCGGCAGCGACGCAGCCACATCGACACCGTACCGGGTGAGGGGATCATCCAGACGTTTCGCATTCGTGCGTATCGACCCTCGGGCACCAGCGCATAGCCCGCCTCTGCCTCGACGATCAGCGTCTCGAGGACCAGTTGCCCACCACGCTCGAGCTGACCGCGTAGTTTCAGCAGGTGATCCAGCGGGGAGCGCCGGTGATAGAGGACACCCATGGAAAAAACCGTAGCGAATGCCCCCTCCGCCGGCAGGTCCTCAAGGCCCAGCGGCAGGACGGCGACATCGGGTAACGAGGCGAAGCGCTGCAGGGCATGGAACTGCAGGACGTAGAGCGGCGAGGGATCGATCCCCGTCACCTGGACGGCATCCTCCGCGGCCATGCGGAAGACGTGATACCCGCTACCGCAGCCGACGTCGAGGACGCGCCGCCCGGCAAGGGGTTCGATATGCGCGCCGAGCCGGTCCCACTTCATGTCAGAACGCCACTCCGTCTCGATGCGGATCCCGAAGACCTCGAACGGCCCCTTGCGCCAGGGCCCCAGGGCGCGCAGACCCCGTTCGATCCGTCCGCGCGTTTCCCCGTCCACGTCGCCGGGGGCGCCGATGGTCACCGTCCCCGCATCCAGGATCAAGCGCGACGGACTCACCGCGGGCAATCCCCGCAGGACGTCCAGCCATTCGGTCATGCGCCCGTGGGCCCGGGGATCCAGCGCCGCGGTAATCCGGTCCGCTACGGCCCCTTCCCAGCTCGGCATCGGGGGCGTGAACGCCAGGCGTCCCGCTGGCACCGGTCCACCGACCGTCACGGCTTCACCGCCAGCAGGGAAACGAAGTTCAGGCACCGGAACCATTCGTAGACCTCGTCAAATCCGGCCTCCCTCAGGCGGTGGACATGCGCCTCCCGTGTGTCGGGGAGCAGGACCCTTTCCAGCGCGGCGCGTTTCTGGCCGATCTCCAGCTCACTGTATCCGTTCGCCCGCTTGACCGCCTCGTGCAGCGAGGCGTGCAATCTACCCTCCACCGGGTCCTCGAACGCCTGTTTTTCAGTCAACACCAGGGCGCCACCGGGCACGAGGCCGTCGAATACCCCCTGAAGCAGGCCCTGACGGGCCCCTGGTGGGAGGAACTGCAACGAGAGGTTGATGATCACCAGCGAAGCGTTGTCGATGCGGACATGTCGCATGTCGGCACAGACCACGTCGACCGGCGGTCCACCGGGCCCACGATTCGCCATGACCCGGCAACGGCGGGTCATGGCTTCGGCACTGTCCACGGCAACGATGCGCGTACCCGGATGGCGCACGCGGCGCCGCACGGAAACCGACGCGGCGCCCAGTGAGCAACCGAGATCGTAGATGTTCGTTCCGGCGAGGACATAGCGTTCGGCCAGCACACCGAGCAGCCCGTTCAGGGTCTCGTATCCAGGGACCGAACGACGAATCATGTCCGGGAAGACGCGCGCGACCTCCTCGTCGAAGGAAAATTCGACG
>JAJDOJ010000010.1 GCA_022340215.1 Gammaproteobacteria bacterium | reverse complement strand
TCAACAGGCCGACGGGCGGTTC
This sequence comes from Gammaproteobacteria bacterium, assembly GCA_022340215.1. NCBI lineage: Bacteria > Pseudomonadati > Pseudomonadota > Gammaproteobacteria > Gammaproteobacteria bacterium. Next base: position 20,069 of record JAJDOJ010000010.1, on the reverse strand, counting down.
TGCCCGTCGCACGGGAAAAGGGAGAAAAGTAGGCTCTTGTCGCTTGAGAACGCGGCTTGTCGTCATCGCCTTGGTTACAATTTTGCCATCGGAGCGGCGGAAATGACTGTGGCACGGCGATTATCCCGTCCCTATTGGTCGGCGACTCCGGAAGCGAAGGCTACTTGCAGGATTTAGGGTGCAGTTAATAAGAGTAGGTGGGGTGGGACGTTACGGGAGGTCTAGAGATGGGTCTGCGGTACCGGCGGCGACAATCACATCTCTTTATAAATCAATAACTAAAAGGTCAAACCGTTAGAAATTCCCCCGAAAATACCCCCCCAGAGTCCCATGCTAGGCATTGTGACCTGACGATAGCCAATCCGGCCTTTCGTCGTTCCCTGGTGTGACCACTCGATGGTCCCAGTACACTTATGCCGCCCGGTTCCCCAACTCGCTGAGCTTCTCAAGCGTATCGGGAAACTTCCTCACCATCAGAATCAATGCCGCGGCCTGGGCATTGGGCCGCGCCCGTCCTTGCTCCCAGTTCTCCAGGGTGCGTGTCGACACGCGCAAGCGGCGGGCAAACACGGCACGTGAGACGTGCATACGTTCGCGCGTGTCGCGGATGAGATCCGCGTCCACTTCGAGCGGTGGCAAGTCCTCGACCTCATGCGAGCGTAGGGTGATTTTCCCCTCGCGCTGCTGCTGCATGGCATCGACGCCTTCCATCAGTTCATCGAACAACTTGCGCTTTTGTTTCATGGCTTTCGTCTCCTGGCCTCCAATTCGGCCTGGATAGCTTTCTTCAATACCTTCTTCTCTTCGGCCGTCAGGTCGGCGGCCTCATCCTTGTCATAGAGGGTGAAGAACCAGATCTGGTAATCGGCTGTCAGGAAGTAGTGGATGACCCTCAATCCGCCTCGCTTGCCTTTGCCGCGACGCGCGTCTTCCCAACGGACCTTGCGAAACCCGCCGGTGCGGGCATCACGTCGCCCATTTCCGGGTTCTCCATCAACGCGTGTTGCAATTCCCGATAGCTCTCGTCGGTCAAGTAGTCGCCGAGGCGTCGCGTGAACAAAGGGGTTTCCAGGAAAACCAGCTTCATGGGCGAAGTATACGCAATTTGCGTATGATAGCAAGCCGAAGGATCCGCGATTCGGTAGCCCATCGCGCGGTAGCCGCGTTGGCGTTTCTCCCACATCCGGAGCAATGTCGGATCGGCGGTATCGACGAAATCGATGATCCGAACGTCGGTCTTGGCAGCGAGCTTCCGATGCAACCGGCCGGCGTACTGCTGCAGCGTGCCCTTCCACGACACCGGCATGGCCAGGACTAGTGTGTCGAGCGGGGGATGGTCGAAACCTTCCCCGATGAGTCGCCCGGTCGCGAGCAGGATGCGCGGCGATTTGGGTGGCAATGCATCGAGTTCGGTGACCAGATTCGTTCGCTGCTTTTTCGACATACGTCCATGCAGCACGAAGGATTCCAGACTGTGTTGCTCCAGCGAGCGCCTGATGCTGTCGAGATGATAGGTGCGTTCTGTCAACACCAGTACCTTGCGTCCTCGACACACACGAATCGACAAGGCGCTTGGGGCGAAAGAACTGATCGAGGTAGAAACGGATGATGAATAAGACCATCCTGGATGCGGTGCACGAGACGGCGAAAGGTTTGCGCAAGGCGGGCGCCATGGATACGACCACAATGCGTGAGTTCGACGCGTTGTGCCTGCCGCCCGTCAAACACTACAGCGCCGGCCAAATCAAGAAACTGCGGTTACGCTACAAAGCCAGCCAGGCGGTGTTCGCCGCGTATCTGAATACCAGCCTGTCCACCGTGCAGAAATGGGAACAGGGTAAAAAGCAACCGAACGGGCCATCGCTGAAGCTGCTCAATATCGTCGACCAGAAAGGTCTCGACGCGCTTGGCTGACGCGAGTTCGGCGAGGCGACTGGAGCCTTCATAGTCATAGTCCGCGAGGCTGTCGGATAGCCGACAGCCGAACGCGCTCACGGTAACCCCGTGGGGGTATTTTCATCCATGGTCATTTCATACCCCCATTCGGCCCCCCTTTGCGATGCGCCAGGAGTAACGTTTATCGTGGTCGGGGAGTAGGGTGCAGACGAGCGGCTGGAATGGCTTCGGAAAAGCGCGAGTGTGCCATGGGTGGCGAATAAGGCAACGATTTCAGTCGCTTCGACCAGCGGAGAGTGATTCTCTAATACGGAATCACACCCGGCGATTCTTGGTTTATGCAATGCTTTATAAAAGCACCATAACGTATTCAAATATAAATAAATACTTGTGGAGGCGGCGACAACCACATTGCCTTATAAATCAATAGGTTAAAGTGCTAAACGCCAGAAATGCCCCCATAGATACCCCCAGATCGCTCCGGCTCATGCTATGGCTGGATTCAGGGCGATTTTATCGCTCCTCTGGCGCTCGCCAGGCGTCGAATCGCTCCAGCGCTTCGGTGTTGCCACCGTGAATGGACGCGTCACCGTGTCCGGTCGACGCGCGCGACCCGGGGATTGGGTCCGGGCTACCCTACACGGCCGGAGAGGTGGTCGAGGTCCAGGGGATCACTCTCCAAGTACTCACGGGCTGTCAGGTCATCGAGGGTGAGCACCGCACCTTGTACTTCGGCGAAGCGCCCCCTGACGGGAACTCGATTAAGCCAGGCATCAAGGCGGACGTCCCAGCCCTGCTTCTCGAAGGTCGGCTGGTCCTCATCCCGGATGAACCAGAACATAAGCTGGATGCTCTCGGCATCCCAAGATGGTGCCGCCCGAACCCGGATCTCGCGCAGGGCTCGCAGAGCCCGGCCCTCGTCGCTCTCCTTGTCGTGCTTGGCGGACATTCGGTTCTTCAAAGGTCCGACGAACGAAACGAAATCGTCGGGGAACGCGATGCGTGCCCGCTTGCGGGCGAGCGCGAGGGATAGACGGCGGGCATCGTGGTCGTCAAGGCACCCCGCTACCCGATCCCACTGTGCGACGACGGCTTTCTCTACCGTCATGACACGGTCCAGGTCAGCTACGAGGCGTTGGTCCGAGACGCCCGGGATGTGGGCGTAGTTCGGCCGGTGGCCACGCTCGATCTCGTGGAGCTTGTCTTCATCGGCCTGGACCAACGGACAGATCTCTATAAAAGGCCGCTCCCCGCAGTTCCGGATGATGTCACACGTCTGGGTAAGGACAGCAAAACCATATACGGCCGTTTCCGCGTTCTCTGCTCCATCCGCTGCTGCGACGGCTGCGTCGTCCGTCAGCGGAGCATCGGGTGCCATGCGAAAGACGAACCACTGCTCACCGACAAGACAGTCCCCCTGCCGCCAGTGCTTCAGTTCCTCATCGATCTTCGCCCGTCCGTCGGCATCAAGGGGTTCCACGCCGCTTATTCCTCACGGTGCGAGCAGCTCGTGCTCGGCCATGGTCGCGATGCACGCGATCGTGCTGAGCATCGACCAGGTCTTCCGGCGGCAGAGGCTCGCGGGCGGCCTTGGCTGCAGCACTCAGCTGGGTAAGCGCGGGTCTTGGTTGGCCAGCGCCACCGCCCAAAATCGCGCGGGCCTCTTCGAAGCGCTCCGCAGTCAGCAAGGCGAACGCAGTTACTCCATCATTGACCTCAAAAAGGCCTGCGCGGGTTGAGCGTGCGTCGCCACGGTCCGCCGCTCGAAGCACGTCGAGTATCTGCATCAGCCGTTGCTCGTTGCCCGCATTCAGAGGCTTACCGCTCGCCCAGAAGTGCACGCTTCGCCGCGACACATCGAAGAGTTCGCCGAGCTGTTCCCACGTCAGACCCGAGATCCGACGCAGCTCGGAGATCGCCTGTCGCGTGGTCTCTGCATCGCCCGTCGCCTCGGGATGACGTTGCCAACTGGGCCCGCTGGCCGTTGCTTCGAACTCGTGAACGTACGGTGCCTCCCACAGACGAGCCGGCTCCGCGGATGAAGTCCCGGAGACTGAGAGCGCACCACTAACAACGATCACCGAAAGCTGAGGCAGGCGTTCGCGAATGCCGGCAAAGCCGGTCGTAGCGACGATGGAATCGGCACGCGCCGACTCGAAGACCTGCTGCTGGAGAGTCATGGTTGGCCTCCGTAGCGCCGGAGGAACTCGTCGGTTACCGCCCAACGAAAAACGCTGTAGATGCGCTCCGCAAATCCTCGCGTCTGTTGCAGGGCCGCCTCGACATTAAGCTCCCGCGTCTCCGCTTGAAACGCGTCCAGATCTAGCAACCAACTTGGTTCGTCGATGGCGTCAACTGCAGCCGGGTCGACCGTGCCACGTGCGGGAATGAGGCCCCAACGCGTCATCACTTGTCCGGCATTCTCAGGAAGCACGAAAACGGCCTCGGAAATTGACTGAAGGGCGTGGGAGGCCAGAGGCGTCGAAAGAACGCCGCACACCTCCGGGCGCACGAGGTGCGGCAGGTCGTTGAGGTTGTCGCCCGCTACGCGGTCGATGTAGCGAACACCGAGGCGATCGATGACCTTCGGGTCCACGTGGGCGACGAGCGCCTCGAGCACGCACTTAAGTCGGTCGAGGAGATCCTCGCGGCTGGTATAGCGACTGGTTTCCAGCGCGAGGAAGTCGGGAGCCAAGGTGACGCGCCACACACTACTTGCATCGTGGAACCGCCACACGGTGTTCGAGCGGGCGTCCATCACGCCCTGCTGGCCAAGAACGACGCTGCGGCTTTGTTCGGGTCGAAGGACCGGATACTCAGCGCGGATGGCTTCCTGGAACGGCGCAATAAAGTCACGCTTCTCCACGGACGCCACCAACGGGAACCGCACTTGCGCGATAACGCGCACAAGGGGGGCGTCGGTCAGTGGCACCTCGGCTGGCGGCGGGCCCGTCAGCGGTGTCTCGTTGGCAGTCACGGCCGGCGTCTCCTCCATGGGTTCTACACTGTAGACAGCTGTTGTTGAGGTTAGCGCAAATGGAACAAGCTGTGAAGAGATATGTGAAGCAAGAATTACAGGCTTGGCTTCCCCGGTCCGTCACCGGCGACGTTGGACTGCGACCATTTGCAGCAACGAAAACCACTCGCTCGATTCGGTCCAATTGCAAGAATGGAAATCACACTGGAAGGTCGCGGACAAAGAAACGGCCGCATCGAGAGCGGCCATTTTAAACATAATGTATTGAATTTATTAATAAATATTGGTGGAGGCGGCGGGAATCGAACCCGCACTTTCTTTTGAAGACTAGATATTGAGTCTGGCGCGTCTACCAGTTCCGCCACCCCGGCCGGAGAGGCGACAGTGTATCGAATCCTGCCACGCCCGCGAGCACGAGATTGGGCCCTTGCAGGTTTTCCGGTTGACTTCCGGCTGCTTTCAGGCCCGGTTGCGACCGGTCATGCAGCATCCGGGTCCGTGTGCCGATCGCCCGGATCCTGATACCATCGCGCGCCATGCGAAGGAGCGAGTTCAGGTTCGATTTGCCTAAGGAGTTGATTGCGCAGCAACCGCTGCCCGCGCGGAGCGCGAGCCGGCTGTTGAAACTGGACCGGGAGAGCGGTGCGATCCGGGACGGACGTTTTACCGATCTGTTGGAAGAACTCCGTCCTGGGGACCTGCTGGTCTTCAACGACACCCGCGTGATCCCGGCGCGCCTGCCGGGACGCAAGGCTACGGGCGGCAAGGTCGAGGTGCTGGTCGAGCGAGTCGAGGATGATCGGAGGGTGCTGGTCCAGATAAGGGCAAGCAAGTCGCCTCGTGAGCGCAGCCTTCTGTTATTCGACAACGGCGTCGAGGCAACCGTAGTGGCAAGGGTGGGGGAGTTCTACAGGCTGGCGTTTACCGGGGACCAGACGGTAAACGAAGTGCTGGAAACCCAGGGGCATGTTCCGCTCCCGCCCTACATCGAGTGGCAGGATTTCGGGGAGGACCGGGAACGGTACCAGACCGTTTACGCCAGATCTCCGGGTGCCGTCGCGGCGCCGACGGCCGGACTCCATTTCGACGGATCCCTGTTGAATCGCCTCTCGGAGAAGGGCATCGTTCAGGCCTACATCACATTGCACGTCGGTGCCGGCACCTTTCAGCCCCTGCGTGTAGAGGACGTCAGCAAACACCGAATGCACCCCGAACGGGTGACTGTCGGTGATGAGGTCGTGGCGGCCATAGAGCGCTGCCGGGAGGGTGGCGGCCGTATCGTGGCCGTTGGCACCACATCGGTCCGTGCACTGGAGTCGGCCGGCGCGAGCGGAACCCTGAAGCCTTACTCGGGTGAGACGCGTCTGTTCATCACTCCCGGTTACAAATTCCGAGTGGTCGATGCGTTGATCACCAACTTTCACTTGCCGGAATCCACGCTGCTGATGCTGGTGTGCGCCTTCGGCGGGTACGGGACGGTCCTGAACGCCTACCGTCATGCGATGGAGGCGGGGTACCGGTTCTTCAGCTACGGAGACTCGATGTATCTCCACGGGCGCAGGAGATGACCGTGGGTGACGCGGCGCGCGTTGGCGCTGAGCGTATGACGTTCGAACTGCTCGCGACCGATGGGGCGGCCCGGCGAGGGCGCCTCGAATTCGACAGAGGCACGGTCGAGACCCCGGCCTTCATGCCCGTCGGGACCTATGGCACCGTCAAGGCGATGAGGCCGGACGACGTCCGTGCGACCGGGGCCGGGATGATCCTGGCCAATACATTCCATCTCATGCTGCGGCCGGGTCAGGAGATCGTCCGCGCCCACGGTGGACTGCACGGGTTCATGCACTGGGATGGGCCGATTCTGACCGACTCCGGTGGATTTCAGGTCTACAGCCTCGCGGAGTCACGCAGGATTGCCGAGGCGGGGGTCAGTTTCCGCTCGCCGGTGGACGGGGCGAAGGTGTTCCTGGATCCGGAACGCTCGATGGCGGTGCAGCGCTCACTCGGCTCCGACGTGGTCATGGTGTTCGACGAGTGTACCCCGCACCCGGCGAGCGCGGTTGAGGCACGGGAGTCGATGGAACTCTCCCTGCGCTGGGCGAAGCGCAGCAGGGCGGCTCACGGCGAGAATCCGGCGGCGTTGTTCGGCATCGTACAGGGCGGGACGTTTCCGGACCTTCGTGCCGAATCGCTGGAGGGACTGCGGGGGATCGGCTTCGACGGTTACGCTTTAGGGGGACTCTCGGTCGGGGAGGGGGAGGAAGAACGCCACCTCGTACTGGATGCGATCACCCCCGCGATGCCGGCAGACAGGCCCCGGTATCTGATGGGTGTCGGCAGGCCCGAGGACATCGTCGAGGCGGTGCGCCGAGGGATCGATATGTTCGACTGTGTGATGCCAACCCGCAATGCGCGCACCGGGTTCCTCTATACCCGACGTGGCCTGCTGCGCATACGAAACAGCCGCTACCGCGAGGACCTGCGACCCGTAGACCCCGACTGCGACTGTTACACCTGCCGGCACTTCAGCCGCGCCTATCTCCGGCACCTCGACAAGTGCGGCGAAATCCTGGGATCCATGCTGAATACGGTGCACAACCTGACGTACTACCAAGATCTCATGGTTGACATCCGCGCCGCTATCGAGCGCTCGACGTTCACGCGCTTCGCGAAGCGGTTTTACGAGATGCGCGCCCGCACGCCGGACTCTGTGGCATAATACGCGGCCAATTTTCAGGAACGACAACACCGAATCCATGGGGTTTTGACTAATGAATTTTCTGATTGAGGATGCGCTGGCACAGGGTGCACCGGGCGCGCAGGGCGGCGGAATCGAGTTCTTCATCATGATCGGCATTTTTTTCCTGATCATGTATTTCATGATCATCCGCCCGCAGTCCAAGCGGGCCAAGGAACACAAGCAGATGGTCGATACCCTATCCAAGGGCGATGAGGTCGTTTCCAACGGCGGCTTGCTCGGGAAGATCACCTCGGTCGGGGACAGTTTCGTGGACCTGCAGGTGGCCGAGGGTGTCGAGATCAAGCTGCAGAAGAGCGCCGTCGCATCGGTCCTGCCGAAGGGCTCCATCAAGGGCAGCTAGTCCCGCCGGACACGGCCCGGATCCGACGGATCCGGGCCGCCTGGCCCAGCGGCCGCTCTCTCCGTCCGCCACGCGTATCGCACCGTATTCCAGGCGTCTATGAACAAGTACCCGTTGTGGAAAAACCTGCTCATCGTGGCGGTGCTGCTGATCAGCATTGTCTACGCCGTCCCGAATCTCTTCCCGGAGGATCCGGCCGTCCAGGTATCCCATTCCAATGATCTGCTCGACGAGGGCGTCAAGACGAAAGTCTCGAGTGAACTCGAGCAGGCCAGCATTCCTTACAATGCCATCGAGATGTCCCCGGAGCAGCTTCTGGTCCGATTCGCCAATACCGAGGAGCAACTCGAGGCGGCGGACCTGATCAAGTCCTCGCTCAGCGGTGACTACATCGTGGCGCTGAACCTGGCTCCGGCCACGCCGGGCTGGCTGCGGGTGCTAAACGCCAGTCCGATGAACCTGGGTTTGGATCTGCGCGGCGGTGTCTACTTCCTGCTCGAGGTCGACATGGACGCTGCGGTCAAGCAGGCGCTCAACCGCTACGAGGGGGATTTCCGCGGTGCACTGCGCAAGGAAAAGATCCGCTACCTGGGCGTCACCTCCGCCAGTGACACCATCACGGTCAAGTTTCGCGATGCCGAAGCGGCCGAGTTGGCATACGATCTTCTCCGCGGCGAATACGGCGGCGATCTTCGAATAGAGCAGGATACCGAGTCGGACCCGCCGGACATCAAGGCAATATTCAAGGAGACCGCCCTGCGCGAGCTGAAGAAATTCGCCCTGCAGCAGAACATTACTACCCTGCGCAAGCGGGTGAATGAACTTGGCGTTGCTGAGCCGGTGATCCAGCAACAGGGGGAGAACAGGGTCGCGGTCCAGTTACCAGGCGTTCAAGATACGGCACGGGCAAAGGAGATCCTCGGTGCGACCGCCACCCTGGAATTCCGTCTGGTCGACGAAAAGAACGATGCGTGGGCCGCCCGCGACTCCGGTCGCATCCCCGTGGGCGACCGGCTCTACTTCGAGCGCAACGGGAACCCTGTGCTGCTCAAACGCCGCGTGATGCTGACGGGGGACTACATCACCGATGCGGCCTCCGGCATCGACAAGGATTCCGCCGGTCCGGCCGTGTTCATTACCCTGGACGGCAAGGGCGCGCGCCTGTTCAGCAAGGTCTCGGGGGACAATGTGGGTCGCCTGATGGCGGTGGTCTTCATCGAGAACAAGACCGAGACCGTCAAGCGTGATGGGGAAGCGGTCCGCAAGACCCGCAAGGTCGAGGAGGTCATCAACATCGCCCGGATTCGCGAGCAGCTCAGCAAGCGTTTCCAGATCACGGGACTCGACTCCACGCGCGAGGCGCGCAAGCTGGCGCTGCTGCTGCGGGCCGGCGCGCTGGCCGCACCGATGGAGATCGTCGAGGAACGAACCGTCGGACCCAGCCTGGGACAGCAGAACATCGACCAGGGATTCAAGTCCGTCGTCGTCGGCGTGATTCTGGTGATGGTTTTCATGGCGGTTTACTACCGCGTCTTTGGCCTGGTGGCGGACCTCGCCCTGTTGGCCAACCTGGTGCTGATCGTGGCGATCATGTCCATGATACCGGGCGCCACCCTGACCCTGCCCGGTATCGCCGGCATCGTGCTCACCGTCGGCATGGCGGTCGACGCCAACGTCCTGATCTTCGAGCGCATCCGTGAGGAGCTGCGGCTGGGCAACTCGCCGCAGGCCAGTATCGAGGCCGGCTACGGTAAGGCGCTCTCGACCATCGCGGACGCGAACATCACTACCCTGATCGCCGCCATCGTCCTGTTCGGATTCGGCACCGGACCCATCAAGGGATTCGCAGTGACGCTTTCCATCGGTATCCTGGCCTCGATGTTCACTGCCATCATGGGGACGCGGGCTGTCATCAACCTGATCTACGGTAGCAAGCGCTCCCCGGTGCTGGCGATATAGGACTTCAAGCGATGAAACCTATCCTGAAACAGTCCCACATCGATTTCATGAAGTGGCGGAATGTCGCGATGGGTATTTCGCTCGTCCTCGTTGTATCGGCCATCACCTCGATTGCCATCCGGGGACTCAATTTCGGCATCGATTTTACCGGCGGTACGTTGATCGAACTGGGGTACGGACAACCCGTCAAGCTGGACGAGATACGCGAAACGCTGTCAGAAAGCGGTTTCGAGCGCACCACGGCGCAACACTTCGGGACCTCGCACGACGTTCTCGTACGGCTCGCACCGGAGGCCGGTCGCAACAACGTCGAACTGAGTGACAGTGTGGTGAAGACGCTGCGCGCCAAAGCACCGGGAGTCGAGGTTCGCAGGATCGAGTTCGTGGGTCCGCAGGTCGGAGAGGAGTTGCGCGAGGACGGGGGACTCGCGATGGTCTACGCCCTGATCGGGATCCTGATCTACGTCACGCTGCGCTTCGAGTACCGTTTTTCGTTCGGTTCGGTCATCGCCCTGGTGCACGACGTGATCATCACCGTTGGGTTCTTCTCGCTCACCAGGATCGAGTTCGACCTTCCCGTGCTGGCCGCGGTGCTGGCGGTCATCGGGTACTCGCTGAACGACACCATCGTAGTCTACGACCGTATCCGCGAGAACTTCCGAAAGATGCGCAAGGTGAACACGGTCGGTGTCGTCAATAGCTCGATCAACCAGACCCTCTCCCGTACGCTGGTTACCTCCCTGACGACCCTGCTGGTCCTGATTGCGTTGTTCTTGATCGGCGGATCCGTGATCCACAGCTTTGCGCTCGCCCTGATCGTGGGTGTCATCGTCGGTACCTATTCCTCGATCTACATCGCGAGCTCCTCGATCCTGATGCTCGGCGTGAGCAAGAAGGATCTCCTGCCGATCCAGCGGGACAGCGGGGAGACTGAGGGACGTCCCTGAGCGGCGGGGTCCGGCGATTCTCTGACGACAAGGTTCAGGCCGAAACCTGACCTGCCCCGATCTCGGACAGATGCGGTTGCAACCGCTTCACCATTTCGACGAATACGTGTCGATTCGCGGTCATGATATTGCCGGTGCGCATATGGTCGCTGCCTCCGGCGAGGTCGCCGACCAGACCGCCCGCCTCGCGGATCAAGGCGACCCCGGCGGCCATGTCCCAGGGGTTGAGTCCGAACTCCCAGAACGCATCGAGGCGGCCCGCGGCGACGTACGCGAGATCAAGTGCGGCCGAGCCGGCGCGCCGTATGCCGGCGGTGTCGTGGCTGAGCGCGCGCAGCGAAATCAGGTACCGGTCGAGGCTCTGGTCGCCGCGAAAGGGGATGCCCGTTCCCAGCAGCGCTCCGGACAGGCTGGAGATCTGTGTGACCCGGATCCTGCGGTTGTTCAGCGTCGCGCCCCGGCCCCTCTCCGCGCAGAACAATTCTTCCTTGAATGGGTCGTAGATGACGCCGGCCTGATAGGCTCCCTTGTGGTGAAACGCGATCGAAACGGCGTAGTGCGGAATGCCGTGGAGATAGTTCGTGGTCCCGTCCAGTGGATCTATGATCCATTCGTACTCGCTCTCGCCCGTTCCACCGCTTTCCTCGGCAAGGATGGCGTGGTCCGGGTGGGCCCGGCGGATGATGCCGATAATCTCGGCTTCCGCCATCTGGTCCACCTCGCTGACGTAGTCGTTACGCTGCTTGGCGCGGACGCTGAGGGAGTCGATCCGGTTGCTGTACTGCAGGATGATCTTGCCGGCGGCCCGGGCGGCGGCCAGCGCGATGTTTGTCACGGGGTTCATGGGTACGGCCGGTAGCGGTGCTGAAATGCGGCGCAAAGGATAACAGATGGGCGCATTCGTGTGAGGCGCCGGTCAGGTTTAAAGCGCCCCGCACATGGATTATTCTTCTGCCAGAGCGAAACCGGGGAGACGAAAATGCCGATCTACGAGTTCTACTGCGAGGACTGCCATACGATTTTTAATTTCTTCTCGCGCCGGATCAACACCGAATCGGTCCCGTCGTGTCCGGCCTGCGGGCGGGCCGCGCTGGATCGACGGCCCTCGGTCTTCGCAGTGACCAGGGGACGCAAGGACGAGGATGGCGAGGATCCGCTTGGCGGCATGGATGAGAGCCAGATGGAGCGTGTCATGGCCTCGCTCGCCGGCGACATGGAGGGAATCGACGAGGACGATCCGCGCCAGGCCGGGCGCATGATGCGAAAAATGTTCGATGCGATGGGACTGAAGCCGGGTTCCGGTATGGCAGAGGCGATTCACCGGATGGAGGCTGGCGAGGACCCGGACCGGATCGAGGAGGAGATGGGTGATGTGCTCGAGGGGGAGGATCCGTTCGGAATAATCGCCTCCCCGAAGGCCGGTCTGCGGGACTTCAGAAACCGGATGCTGCCCCCGCGAATCGACAAGACACTCTACGATCTGGAGTGACTGCCGGATCGGTGGACTGCGTTTCACTTGTCCACCCTACCGATTGGGACGCGTGGTGGTTTGGGGTAGGGTGGACAAGCGGCAGCGTAGTCCACCATTTGTGTCTTTCCAAACTAAATTGGCGGTCTTTCGTATCCGATCTCGCTCATCAGCGCAGCACGATTGTGAAGATGTCGCGCTCCAGCAGACGACCGGCAACCTTGCGCCGGTAATCGTCGCGGACTCCCCGAAACAGGATCGCCAGCGAGATCGCGAAACCTGGCAGGAAGATTGACAGGAGTACGAGAGCTTGCGGACCGCCGGGATCCCGTACCGCCAGGAGCGGTCCAGCCAGCCAGACGGGCCAGAGAAACAGCAGACCCCGCACCGTGTGCCAGGCACCGAGGGTCAGCGCGGCGAGCAGACGCCTTGCCCGCTGTCGCCGCGAACGGTAACTGGCCTCGAAAACGGCCCTTTCCAGGGGATTGTCAATGTCCTCGAGTTTTCTGCTGCGACCTTGCTGCAAGAGGGGAGGCGGTCTCAGGCAATCCGTCAGACGTCGAGTCAGTGGGTTTCGGCGATGATGCCGGTCTGCGGCAAGTGCGCCAGCCCGGACTCACGGGCATGATCCTGAAACCCGGGATTTCGCCAGAAAAACGCACCCGGCATTGTCGTGGGCATTACCACCACATAGAACAGCGCACGGCCGCCCACCGCGGTGGCCAGAACGAGCCCTGCGGACACGAACCAAAGTGCGAGGCCCGCGGGCCCTTCAGGGGCCGAGATCCCGAGGGTCATCGTCGAAAGGACAGACAGACACAGTCCGAGGCTACGGAGACGATAGATCCTACCGAAGGTCGTAACCTGCTGGTGATATGCTGCGGCCCCTTCTCCGCCACGCCGCTTCAGGTCGCGGCCATGCGCGATCAGACCGATTGCCTCGAGCACGAGTCCCGCGACGACGGGTAAGGCGAGGATCGACATGACCGGCGCCCAGGACAGCCCCTGCAGATAGCGTACGACCGAGAAGCTCAGACCGGCCAGCAGCGGGCCGAGCGCGAACATGTTGCCGAAGAAGGCCGTCAGTACCTGCCAGTGGTTCCAGAAGGGGCGGGCCGCGATGCGGTAGATGCGATGCATGAAGTACAGCGAGGCTGGACCGGTGATCGCGGCGCCCCAGCCCGTCAACAGGGCTGCGCCCCGGGACCAGTCGCCGGGGAGCCAGTCGAGCAGCATTGGGAAGGTGCTGATCAGGGTATAAGTGCCGAGAAAGTTGTAGAACACCGCCAGGCTTGCCACCTCGCGACTGACCGGTGAGTAGCGCAGGTTGTTGAAGGCCCGGTAGAATCGGTGCGGTTTGCCAAGATGAAGGGTGGACAGGACCAGCGCGAAGGTCTCGAGACCCAGCAGGGCGAACAGAAGCGCCGGGTAGGCGACCGGGTGCGCATCCGCAGAGAGGGCGTCCAGCCCGAACAACGGCCCCAGGAAGAGCGTGAGAAACGCGCCGACGACCGCCTGGGTGATCAGGGTAAAGACCACCAGCGGATCCTCGCGGGACCGGAGTCCTTTCGGCCCTGTACGCCGCATCGTCCCGGTGTCGCGCACCCTTGCATGGTACGGGCCTTCGCCGGGGGCGTCGCGTCGGTAGCTGAGCGGCACGCTGTCCGGCCGCGTCATTTCCCGCGGCAGGCTGCGGGTCTGCTGGAAGCGGATGTTGGGGTGCGTGATCTCCGGGTCCGGAAAGCCGGGGATGCTGGTCTCCAGTTGTTCGCGGTTCGCCGGGGTGGTCTCGATCACGCCGAAGTCCAAGGCACCGCCCAGGCAGGCCGCTGCACAGGCCGGTTTGAGTCCCTGTTCGAGACGATCCACGCACATGTTGCATTTCTGGACGTGCCCGGCGACCGGGTCGAGCTGGGGTGCGTTGTAGGGACAGACCCAGGTGCAGTACCCGCATCCGAAGCAGATGTCGGGGTCCTGCAGCACCGCGCCGTACTCGGGGAACTTGGTATAGGCCCGGGTCGGGCAGCCCTTCAGACACACCGGGTCGTCGCAGTGATTGCAGGCCATCGAGACGTTGAGACGCGCGTAGGCAGGCCAGGTGCCGCCTTCGACGTATCCCACGGAGCGGAACGCGAGGTGTGGCGGCAGATCGTTCTTCTCGCTGCAGGCGGATTCGCAGGCGTGACAGGCGATACAGTTGTCGGCGTTGAAATAGAACCCGTGCTGCCTGTAGCGATCGGGACCCTCGTAGACCCGGTCGTCGCCGTTGATGTTGAGGCTCTTTCCGGCCAGCGCGCCGTCGTCGCTGACGAGGTCCAGCGGCTTGCCGTAGCGGTTGCGTTCCGGTGCCTGCACGCGGGGAATCAGCGCATATCCCGGCTCGTCGTCTCGTGTCCTGAACATCTGGAAGGTGTCTCCGGTTGTCGGCGCGCCGTCAGTAGGTCCTTGCCGCGTGGTTGCGGGCCGCCGCCTCGTCCTCGTCGGCGACCGGCTCGACCCGTACCGCGCACTGTTTGTAGGCGGGTTGCCTGGAATGTGGATCGAGCAGGCCCAGCGTCAGCCGGTTGACGCACTCGTGGAAGTGAAAGGGGATAAAGACCATGTCGGGCGGCACACGTTGCGTCAGCTGCACCAGGACCACCGCGTCGCCGCGCCGCGAGACCAGCCGAGCGTAGCGCCCGTGTTCAACGCTTAGCGCCTTCGCCGCGTCGGGGTTCATCTCCATGTACGGGGTGGGACTGAACTTGTTGAGGTTGCCGATCTTCCCCGTTCGGGTGCGGGTGTGGAAGTGCTCCACCACGCGCCCGCTGTTGAGCCAGAAGGGGAAGTCCCCGTCGGGTCGCTCGTTGTTGTCGACGAAGGGCAGGGGGATGAGGCGCGCCCTGCCGTCCGGATGCCGGAACCGGCCGTCCGTGTAGAGTCTCCGGGCCCCCGTCTCCGCATCCTCGGGACAGGGCCACTGAATGCCGCGTTGCGCCTCGATCTTCTCGTAGGTCATGCCCGAGTAGTCCAGCATGCGCCCGCGCGACAGGTCCCGCAGTTCCTCGAACACCCCCTCGGCCGTCTCGGGGAAGGTGATGGCGCGTCCCTGCTCGAAACGTTTGGCGACCTCGTTGAAGATCCACAAGTCCGGTTTGGCGTCGCCCCGGGGCTCGACGACATTGCGTATCAGATTGACGCGTCGTTCGGTGTTGGTGAACGTGCCCTGCTTCTCCGCCCAGACGGCCGCCGGCAGGTAGACATGACTGTATTCGTTGGTCTCGACGTCCCGGTAGGCGTCCTGGACCACGAGGAAGTCCAGTTTCTCCAGGGTCTTGCGGATCCTGGGCGTATTGGGCATCGAGGTCATCGGGTTGGTGGCGATAATCCACAGCCCCCTGATCTGTCCGGTCTCGATCGCCGGGAAGATATCGGTCTGGAACAGACCGCGCCGCTTCGGAAAAAAGTCCGGGTCGATACCCCAGAAGTTGGCGATCTCCTCCCGGTCGGCGGGCTTCTCCAGCGCGCGGTAACCCGGCAGACCGGAGCAAGACGACCACTCGCGCGTGCCCATGGCGTTACTCTGTCCGGTGATGGACAGGCTGGTGCCCCCGGGCTTGCCGATGTTTCCGGTGATCAGGTTCAGGTTGTTGATGCCCACCACGCCGTCCGAACCGTGGGTGCTCTGGTTGATCCCCATGGTCCAGATCGTCATCGCGGCGCCCGCCCGGGCGTAGGTCCTGGCGACGTTGCGGATGGTGTCCTCATCGATGCCGCAGATGCGTGAGGCCGACCGCGGGTCGTACTGCGCCACCAGTTCCGCAAACGCATCGAATTCGGCGGTGTGCGCCTCGATGTACGCGCGGTCCTCCAACCCTTCGTCGAGGATGACCTGCGCCAGGGCGTTGAGCAGGACCACGTCGGTGCCCGGATTCACCGGCAGATGCACGTCGGCCATCTGCGCGAGCATGGTCACGCGCGGGTCCACCACGATGAGCGGGAACCCGCGCCGCTCGCGCGCCTCGCGCATGCGCCAGAAGATGATCGGGTGCTGTTCGGGGAGGTTCGAACCGATGGCCAGCAGGCAATCGGTGTGCTCGAAATCGTCGTAACAACCCGGGGGACCGTCCGAACCGAAGGAACGCTTGTAGCCGGACACCGCCGAGGCCATGCACAGGGTGGTGTTACCGTCGTAGTTGTTTGTGCCGATGACCCCGCGAGCCAGCTTGCCCAGGGTGTAGAACTCCTCGGTCATGATCTGGCCGGTGGAGACGATGGCGAAGGCGTCACGGCCGTGTGCGGCCTGGATGCGCTTGATGCCCTCGGCGAGCGCATCGAGCGCCGTGTCCCAGCTCGCCTGGCGGAACGGTTCGAAGTGGCGGTCACGCAGCAGCGGGGTGTCGCCGCGACCGGCCGCGTCGAACAGTTCGTGCTCGAAGATGCCCTTGAGGCAGAGCTTGCCCCGGTTGACGTCGGCGCCGCCGACACCGCGCGACGACACGGCCATGCCCTTGCGATCGAGGCCGACCTCGATCGAGCATCCCGTGGAGCAGTATCCGCAGGTCGTGTATTTCCATTCCACCACACCCTTATCGGCGATGCGGATGGGGTTCTTCTTTTTCCTACCGAACAGCATGGTTGCCTGATACGAGGTTCAGTGGTTGGTCGTCGTAGCGCCGGGTAATCTCGTTGTAGGTCCCGCCGACACCCACCGATGGGTATGTGACGTTGGCCATACGACTCCGATCAGGGAGCAACAGGCGACAGCGAAAGGTACACGGTTCGGTTCTCCACGCGGACGTCGTAGCGAACCGTGCTGCCTTCGTCAGGTGCGCGCGCCTTGCCGCTGTCGAGATGAATGCACCAGTTGTGGAGCGGGCAGGTCACGGACCGGTCGTGAACGATGCCCTGGGAGAGGGGCCCGCCTTTGTGGGGGCACTTGTCCCGCAGTGCGAAGACCTCGTCACCCGCAGTCCGGAATACCGCGATGTCCTCCTGTGGCGTGCGGACCACGCGGGCGCCGAGCCTGGGGATGTCCTCCAGATGTCCGACTTCGAGCCATTCTGGGTCCATGGTTCTTGCCGCCTGAGTGCTCATCCGCCCACCTGTCTCATCACCGTGAATTCGTGTTCGTCGACACCCCGGGCGCGTTGTTCCCACGGGTCGAATTGATAGATCTCCTGGGAATCCAGGAACCGCCGGAAGAGCGCCTTGCGGCCGATCTCGTCCTCGACGACGCGTTGCTTGACGTAACTCAGGCCGACGCGCTCGACCCAGGGGGCGGTGCGTTCTAGATAGCGCGCCTCCTCGCGGTAGACCTGCATAAACGCGCCGCAGTACTCCAGGACTTCGGTTTCGGTCTCGACGCGGCAGAGCAGGTCCGTGGCGCGAACCTTGACGCCGCCGTTGCCACCGACATGCAGTTCCCAGCCCGAATCGATCGCCACCACGCCGAAATCCTTGATCGTCGCCTCGGCGCAGTTCCTCGGACAGCCGGAAACGGCCAGTTTGAACTTGTGCGGGGTCCAGGAGCCCCAGGTCAGTTTCTCCAGTTCGATCCCCATCCGGGTAGAGTCCTGGACGCCGAAGCGGCACCACTGGGACCCGACGCAGGTCTTGACGGTGCGCATCGCCTTGCCGTAGGCATGGCCGGAGACGAACCCGGCCGCGGCGAGGTCGCCCCAGATCCCCGGCAACTGCTCCTTTCTCAGGCCCAGCATATCGATCCGCTGACCACCGGTGATCTTCACTGTCGGGACGTCGTATTTCTCGGCGACCTCTGCCAGGGCGCGCAACTGTGCCGGACTCGTCTCGCCGCCGAAGATCCGCGGCACCACCGAATAGGTCCCGTCCTTCTGGATGTTCGCGTGGGCGCGTTCGTTGATGAAACGCGACTGATATTCGTCGGCCGCCTCTTCCGGCCAGGTGGAGATCAGGTAATAGTTGAGGGCTGGGCGGCACGCCGCACAGCCGTCAGGTGTCTTCCACTCCATGAAATCCATGGCGGACCTCACCGACTTCAGGTGTTGGTCACGAATCGCCGCGCGCACCTGGTCATGGGTCAGGTCGATACACTTGCACATCGGCTTGTGCTCCGGGGACTCGTAGTCGCCGCCGAGCGTGGAGGCCAGGATCTGCTCGACCAGTCCGGTACAGGAACCGCAGGATGCCGAGGCCTTGGTGTGGGTCTTGACGTCATCGAGGGTGAACAGCCCCTTCTGGGTGATGGCGTTGACGATGTCACCCTTGCAGACGCCGTTGCAGTCGCATACCTGGGCGTCGTTCGCCATCAGCACCGCCTGGTTCTGTCCGCCGTGCCCGGAGTCGCCCAGGTGGTGTCGCCCGAAGAGGATTCGGTCGCGGAAGTCGGAGATGTCGGTCTCCTCGCGCATCAGCTGAAAGTACCAGGCGCCCTCGACCGTATCGCCGTACAGGACCGCACCCTCGATACGGTTGTCGCGCAGCACCAGTTTCTTGTAGACGCCGCCGGCCGCGTCCTGCATGACGATCTCCTCGGCCCCGTCGCCGCCCGAAAAGTCGCCGGCGGAGAACAGGTCGATACCGGTCACCTTGAGCTTGGTCGAGGTCACCGATCCCTCGTAGCGGGCGATACCGTATTGGGCCAGGTGGTTCGCACACACACGCGCCTGTTCGAACAGAGGGGCGACAAGCCCATAGGTTTCACCGCGATGCTGAACGCATTCCCCCACGGCATAGATACGCGGGTCGTAGGTCTGCAGGGTGTCGTCGACGACGACGCCGCGCTCGCAGTAGAGACCCGCCCTGGTGGCGAGTTCGGTGTTCGGTCGTATCCCGACCGCCATGACGACGAGGTCTGCCGGGACCTCGTGGCCGTCCTCGAAGCGCACCGCTGTCACCCGGTCTTCACCAACGAACGCCTCGGTCCGCGCCTGCATCAGGAAGCGCAAACCGCGCGCTTCCAGCGAGGCCTTGAGCAGGGTCGCGGCGGGCTTGTCGAGCTGCCTTTCCATCAGGGTGTCGAGGAGGTGGACGACCGTGACGTCCATGCCCTGTTTCATCAGGCCGTTGGCGGCCTCGAGTCCGAGCAGGCCGCCGCCGATGACCACGGCGTGTTTTCCGGTCCGCGACGACTCGAGCATCGCTTCGACGTCGTGGATGTCGCGAAACGAGATGACGCCCGGCAGGTCCTTGCCCGGAATCGGGATGACGAAGGGGCGGGAACCGGTTGCCAGGATCAGCCGGTCGTAGGGGGTCTCGGCCCCGTCGCTGGCGATGACGACACGCCGCTTCCGATCGATCGACTCGATTCGCTTCCCGGTGTTCAGGGTGATTCCGTTCTGCGCATACCACTCGGTCCGGTTGAGCATGATGTCGTCCAGTGACTTTTCCCCGGACAGCAGGGGCGAGAGCAGAATGCGGTTGTAATTGCCGTGCGGCTCGTCGCCGAAGACCGTAATTTCGTAGAGGTCGGAATCCTGCTTGAGGAGTTCCTCCACGGTACGCATGCCGGCCATGCCGTTACCGATCAGTACCAGTTTCTGTCTCATCCCCCTCACGCTCCGCATTCAATCTTGCCCTTGTTTACTAGCAAACGGCATACCAGGTAGTTTGAATTCGCCGCAACGAGGCAGAAACAGGCGGAATGGCGCGATTCGTGGCCCGAATCGGTGCAGAAAAGCAGGGTGCTTGAACGCTATGTTGCACCGCACTAGTGCACAGGATCCGGTATTTGAACCAGGATGTTTAAAAACGTGGCGACT